>DATMZL010001304.1:0-8947 GCA_035607075.1 Polyangia bacterium | reverse complement strand
ACACGGGCGCCGCGGGCGCGAATGGCGCCGCGGGCGCAGCAGGCACCGCGGGCGTGCAACCCGTGCAGCGAAACTGGCCCACCGTCGACTGCGTCGGCGGGCCGTGCGCCGCCCCGAACGTCTGCGTGAACTTCGACTTCCTGTTCGTCGCATGCGCGCCCTGCGGCGGCAACGATCAGGTCTGCTGCCCGCCGTACGATGCGGCCGATCCGTTTCTCGGCACGTGCGATCCGGGACTCGTCTGCGCGCGCAACCCGAACTTCCAGTCGACGCCCCCCACCGATGTCGTGACGGACGTCTGCCAGGTTCCCGGGATGCCGCCGCCGGCCGACGGCGGCCTGAACCACGAGCGCGTCAAGCTGTTCCCGTGATTCACTGGATCGTTATAGGAAGAGGATCGCCGTTCGTGAGTTCCGACGATACCAGCTCGCCGTCGATGATCCACCGCTGCACCAGCGCCTGCAGGTAGAGGGGCTTCGAGCCGGGGTCGTCCGGCTGGTTGGTGGGTCGTGCCATGAAGGCCCTGGCGTAGCCGCCCGGGCCTGCCCACGTGCGACCGTTGATGTCGTCGGTCGGCCAGATGATCCCAGCTCGGCCCTGAGCCACCGGCGGGCTGTACGATCGTCCCGACCCGCTGTAATGACAGTTCGAGCAGACGTTGCCGTCGGGGCGGCCGACCTTGAAGCTGCCGACGATCTCCATCAACGTGTCGCCGGCGATGAGGGGTATGTCGAATGGATAATTGTCGCTGTTGATCGGCGTGTTCCATTGCAGGCACGCCACCTTCACGCGCGCCTGATCGTTGGCGAACGAGTCGGGCGCGCCGGCGGTCCCGCCCTGCATGACGCGGGTGGTGTCGATCTGGACGCCGTAGCTGATACAGGGTTTCAGGATGCCGCCCGGCACCTCGACGCTGATGTACCCCCGCTCTCCCGGGTTGAGGGTATGGGCGCTGGTGGCGGAGCCGCCCGGATATTGGTTCAGTGGGCCCGATACGGGGTAGCCCGCGATGGTCACCGATCCCATGTCCGCCTTGGCTTCCATGTTCCCGATGTTGATCACGTTGAGCCACACGCTCGTGTTGTAGTAGCCGTTCGTCCACGCGCGCATGGTGCCGTCGGGCTTGAGGTCCGAGTATTGCGGCACGACCGGCACCGTCGGCGGTCGCGTGGGTCGCGTCGGCGTCGGCGTCGGGTCCGTCGGCACGCCCGGGTTACCTGGGTCGCCGATCACCCGCAGCTCACATTGACTCTCCGTGACCGGATCGGACGCGTCGGTTGGACCCGCACAGCCGACGACGAACGGCGCGAGCGCGGTCATTGCGAACATCGAACGAATCAAACGTGCAGCTCTCATGTGACTCTCCCTCCGCCGGGTCCATCCCGGTCGCGCGGAGGAATTGCACAGGCCGCGCCAGCGCGTCGTCCGCGTGAATCGCGTGTCCACCCGTCGACGTTGCGCAAGAGTTGCCCGTGTCGGGCAACGCGATCTTCGCGTGGGGAGCCGCCGAGCTTTGCTCGGCGCGTACCATCGCGGGAGGGCATGGGAACCCTTTGAGGGTTCCCATGTCAATCAGTCGAGCGTCGGGACCGTCCAGTCGATCCACTTCGTCTTATCGATCGTCGCGTTGCTGCCCGAGAACGCGGTTCGCGAGACGTTCCAGACGTCGGTGTCCGTGCTGGTCTGGTCGAGGAGGAACTTCTTGATGAACGCCGTCACGTAGGCCGCCTCGGCGCTGTTCGGCGTGCAGTGAACGTGGCTGCTGTTGGAGAAGCCGATGTTGTCGGCGGCGCCGAGCGCCTGGTAGATCATCTGCGCCGCGGTCGCGGCGGTCGCCGCGCTGTTGACGCCCAGCCACTGGTAGTCGGTGTTCTCGAGGACGATGAGGCCGCGCGGCGCCACCATGCCCATCAGCTCGTGGTGATCGAACGGCAGCTTGTTCACGTTCGCCGGCGTCGCGAACTGCTGCAGCGCGGTTCCGAACCAAGGCTGCTCGCCGTACGCGCTGTCCAGCGTCTGCACCTTGTGGTTGGTCATCGTGCCGCCGAAGCTGGCGTCCTCGGCGTACGAGACGCGCCAGGCGGGGACGCCGCCCGATCCGGATTCCTGCGGGATCGTCAGCGCGATGCGCTCGTCGAAGGCGCCGACCATCAGCGCGCCCTTGCCGTTGCGCGAGCAGCCGGTGATGCCGATGCGCTTCGCATCGATCTTCGCGTCGGGCGTGACTTCCAGTGCGTCGATCACGCGGCTGACGCCCCAGGCCCATGCCATCAGCGCGCCGACCGACTTGTCGCCGTTCACGTCGTAGTAGAAGCCGGTTCCGCGGCTGCCGCTCTGATTGCCCATCTTGTTGGTGTCGAAGGTGATCGTCGCGACGCCGAGGCCGGAGAGCGAGCCCGACACCGGGATCGACATGCCGTCGAGGCCGATGATCGCGGGGAACGGGCCGTCGCCGCTGGGCAGCGTGATCGCGACCGTGAACGATTCCCCGAGGACGTTCACGGTCAGCGTGTTGCCCAAGACGCTGCCGGTGACCGCGCCCGGATCCTGCGGGTTCTTCTGGCCGGCCTCGTAGTTCTGGATCTGCGCGCCGATCTCGGCGCGCCGGCATTGCCATTCGCTCATCGCGGCGATGCGCGCGCCCGACATCATCATGAAAGGATCGGGCAACTTCTCGTTCGAGGTCAGCGCCGAGAACGCGGGCAGCGACGGGATCGCGCACGCGGTACCACAGTCCTCCTCGCCGCAGCCGATGGGCGCCGTCGCACCCGCGCCGCCGGTTGTGCCGGCCGCGCCGATCGAACCGCCCTCGGCGCTGCCGGCCGCGCCGCCGCGAGCGCCGCGTCCGCCGCTCGCGAACCTGCCCGCGACGCCCGTCGTTCCGAAGTTACCCGCCGTTCCGGATTGGCTGGTCCCCGGGTCTGTCCCGACGCAGGCAAGCAGGCCGATGGCGAGGCCGATCGCAGCCATCGCCAGGCCTGCCCGGGTCGAAACGCTCGACGCGGATCGCATGCCCCCCCCAATTCCCGCTCGCGACGAAACTGACGACGGTTCGCCCCTCAAAATCGACATGGGAACCCTGGGAGGGTTCCCGAACCCTCCCGCGATGGTACGCGCCGAGCAAAGCTCGGCGGCTCCCCACGCGTCATTTGGCGTCGGTGACACTTTTCGTTTCCGGCGTTTTCGCACTTACATATCAAGGACGTGTTGGGGGGCCGTAGAGCGTCGGCCGCCAGCTCGAGTAACCGACGCGCACCGCGAGCGTCTGGACTTCGTTCCACCCAGAATCCAGCTCGACGATCTTTCCGTCGCCTGCGTACGTGACCAGCGTGTTGCCGCCCGGCAAGCGCTGCACGTCGCCCAGGTTGTCGCTGGGCCCGTCGCCCGTGTAGTCCGCGACGGGCGTGGCGGTGAACGGGCTCGCCGCTGCGTTCAGGTCGTACTCGAAGACGTGAATGCGCTCCTGATAGCAGTTGTTGAACAACAGGAACGTTCCGTCTTCCAGCAAGTGATGGCCGTGAACGACCTGCCACGGCTGGGGCGAACAGCGATCGCCCGCCGGCGCGCCGTCACAGACGCCGCCCACCTGCCACTGCGGCGAGCCCGTCGCGCTGACCTTCACGACGACGTTCGGATTGCGATCCGCGATCGTGAAGCTGCCGTCGAACGGCAGGTAGTGGATGGCGTTCGCGTGAAAGGTGTCCGATCGGTACAGGTTGCTGCCGATCGTGAACGGCGAGGTCACGGTTCCGTCGGGCGCGCGGATCACCAGATCGCTGGCGACTTCGACGCCGGGCTCCCGCCACACGAGGGCCGCGACCTTGCCTCCGGGCAACACCGTGAAGTCGTGATGCGCGAACTCCAGCCCGGGAACGTCGCGCTGTTCTTGCTCGCCGTCCATCGACAGTGAGCGCATCTCGCCGCCTTCGTTCAGGAGGTTGAGCGCGATCATCCACATCGTCTCGCCCTCGTAGTCCATCAGCGCGCGCGTCGTGTTCGGCGGGCCGTCGGCGTACCAGACGATCTCGCCGTCGGCATCGATGATGAACGCGCTGTCGGGCACGCTGATGCCCGAGCCGGTGACGATGAACCCAGCCTCGCGCTTTTCCGGTTGCGCGACGCTGACGGTGATCGCCGGCGACACCGCGAAGCGGCCCGTGGTGGGCAAGGCGTAGTCCGGGCTGACGCAAGTCTGTCCTTCGCGGACGGCTTCGATGTGGAACGCGTAATCGCTGGCCTGCTTGAGCCCGAGCAGCAACGTTCGATGGTTCGCCTTCGCGAGCGGCACCGGCGCCGCGCCGCCGCGATTCAACATCGAGGCGGCGGCGTCCTTCAGCGCGTAGACGATCTTGGCGCTGGAGGGCGCCGCGCCCGCCAGTGACCACTCCACCACGCCAACGGTCGGCATCTTCGCGCTCACCTCGTTCTTGCTGACGGTGAACTCACACGGTGCGGCGGCGCTGCCACCGCACCCGACGGTTCCACCGACGGGTCCTGCCACCAGCAGCGCGGCGAGCAGACCCAGACTTACTGAAGCGTCGGCGTCGTCCAGTCGATCACCGACGCGGTGTCCAGCATGAAGTTGCTGCGGTTCGGTTTCACCGCGACGCTCGAGGTCGTCCCCGTTCCCTTGAGGTAGCGGTTGACGAACGTCGTGACGCTCTGCTGCTGCATCGCCGGCGCCGCGCAGTGCATGTGGTTGCCGGTGAAGTCGTAGCCGAGGTGATCGGCGACGCCCAGCGCCTTGAAGACCTCGCCGGCCGCCACGAGCGACTTGTATCCCGATTCGTCACCCAGCCAGTCGTACTCGGGGTTGCCCAGCGTGATGACGGCGCGAGGCGCGATCATCGCGATCAGCTCGTGGTGATCGTGCGGCAGCTTGTACGGATCCAGGGACTTCATGCTCATCAAGAACCAGCTGTAGTTGGTGTTGTCGATCTTCTCGACCTGGATGTTCGTGCGGGTCGTGAAGTCCTGCGACAACCGCCACGACGTGATGCCGCCGCCGCCCGATTCCTGCGCGACGGTCAGGGCGACGCGCTCGTCGAACGCGCCGCCGAACAGCGCCATCTTTCCGGCGTACGAGCAGCCGTGCACGGCGATCTTGGTGGGATCGACGCCCAGCTGATCCTTGACCTGGATGATGCCGTCGATCAGCCGGCTGATGCCCCACGACCAGGCGTTGTAGTTCCCGATCTTGCCCCAGGCATCCGGGTACACCTTGTAGAAGGGATCGCTCTGGGTCTGCGTGCTGTTCTGCGAGTACTTGACGACCTGATCGTGCATGAACGGAATTTGCTTGCAGCCCGACACCAGGCTGGAGCTGCCGTTCATGCCTATGACCGCGCAGGTCCCGCTGCCGGAGGTCGCCGAGGTCAGCGTGATCGTGCCGGCGGCGGTCGTGACCTTCACGCTCAGCGTGGCCCCGGACAGCGTGGCCTGAACGGTCGGCGGCTCGGGCTTGGTTCCGATCTCGTATTTCTCGATGTCCTTCTTGATCTCGTTTCGCCGGCACGGCCACTGCGCCTTGGTGGTGATCGTGGTGCCGTCGTGCATCGCGAACGGGTTGGGGAGCTTCTTGTTCTGTGCGCTGAGTAGATTTGCCGCGGTCACGTTGCAGTTGGCGCCGGTGTTCTCGGCGGACGGCATCGCGGCGCCGCCCGAGCCGGTCGTCCCCGCCGTGCCGGTGTTCCCGGCCGCGCCCGTGGTCCCCGCCGTGGAGCCACCGCGGCCCGTGGTTCCGGCCGCGCCCATCGTTCCGCCGCGGCCGCCGCCGCCCGAGGTCGCGCCGCCGCCCGTGGTGCCGGCCCCGCCCGTCGTTCCCGCGGCGCCCGTCGTGCCGGCCGCGCCCGTCGTTCCCGCGTTGCCGCTGACGGAACCGCCGGCGCCGGTCGTGCCGGCGTTCCCCGAAGTTCCCGCGTTGCCGGACGTTCCGGCCTGACCGCTGGTGCCCGCCGAGCCGGACGTTCCGGCTCCGCCCGTGTCTACGCCGGGTTCACTCCCCGCGCAGCCGAGCAGGTTGATGGCCGCGATCGCCAGACCACATCGGAACGAAGCGACGAGTGCTGATCTCATGGACCGAGATTCCCGGCCGCGCCGCAACTGGATCTCTCATTTTTGGCGCCTTCTCACCTTTTGACGAGATCGCAGGCGGAGGTTCCGGGAATGTCGGGGGGCCATGTGCATCCGTGCGGCCCGCGCCTCGACCTTCGCTCTGGCTTTCATGGCGCTCGCTTGCACGAACAGCGGCTCATCCGCTGATCCGCCTGGAACCGGGTCCGCGGGGGCAGTCGCCGGTAACGGTGGCAGCGGCGGCAGCGGCAGCGGTGGATCATCAGGCGCCGCAGCGTCGGGAGGATCGACCGGAGGATCCAGCGCAGGCACCGGTGGGTCGACGTCCGGCGGCAGCGGCACGATCGGCGGTGCCGGCACGAGCGGCGCCGCGGGCACCGGTGGCGGCGGCGCAACGGGCAGCGCCGGCCGCGCTGGTTCGGGTGGCGCGACGTCCACCGGTGGCGGTGGATCCGGCGGCGGCGGCGCGGGCGGCAGCGCCGCCGGAACCGGCGGGATGAACCGCGGCGGCGCCGGCGGAAGCGCGACGGGCGGTGCGGGCCGCGGCGGCACGACGGGCACGGCCGGCACCACGGGCGTTGCCGGCAGCGCGGGCGGCAGCAGCGGCACCGCCGGCAGCGTGATGGGATGCCGTCCCGCCCCGACGACCTACCGCAACCTGTTCACGGAGGTCCTCGGCAAGAGCGCGAGCGACGTCGACGCCAAGGTCAACGCCGCCTTCCAGCAGCTTTTCCACGGCACCGGCGACCAGCCCATCTACTACGAGTTCATGACCGACGAAGCCTACTTGCTGGACGTCGTTCACAACGACGTCCGCAGCGAGGGCGTCTCCTACGGGATGATGATCGCCGTCCAGCTCGACAAGAAGGCGGAATTCGATCGGCTGTGGCGGTTCGCGGTCAAACGCATGCGGCAGTCGTCGGGTTTCTTCGCCTGGCAGCTCAATCCGCAAGGCGGCGTGATCTCGTCGGCCTCCGCGCCGGACGGCGAGGAGTACTTCGCGACCGCGCTGATGTTCGCGTCGAAGCGCTGGGGCGACGGGACGGGCGACCTCGCCTACGGGGCGCAGGCGCGCACGTTGCTCGACAAGATGGCGAACAACGGGATGTTCGATCGCAATTCGAAGCTGGTCCTGTTCGGCGTCAACGCGACCTACACCGATCCTTCGTACATGCTTCCCGCGTTCTACGAGGCGTGGGCCTGCTTCGACAGCAAGAACCGATCGTTCTGGGGCAGCGCCGCCACCGCGGCGCGCGCGTTCTTCCCGAAGACGGTGAACGCGACGACCGGGCTGGCGCCCGATCAGGCGCAGCTGAGCGGCGCGCCCTACTCGGGTCATCCCGACTTCGACGCGGACGCCTGGCGTGTCGTCTCGAACATCATGACGGACCATCACTTCTTCGGCGTCGATCCGTGGCAGGTCACGTGGGCGGCGAAGCACGCCGCGTTCTGGAAGGCGCAGGGTTCGAGCTACGGCGAGCAGTACACGCTGGCGGGAATGGTCGAGGATCCGGATCACCAGAGCGGGCTGGTCGCGCTGAACGCGACGCTGGGCTTCGCGCTGCCCACCGCCGACGGGACGCCGTTCCTGCAGGAGCTGTGGGACACGCCGCTTCCGTCGGGCTCGCTCCGCTACTACAACGGTTCGCTCTACATGCTGTCGCTGTTGCACGTCAGTGGGCAGTTCCACCTCTGGTACTGAGAGGACCGTCGTGCCCGGGCCGCCGCGCGGCTGATTCGCGCCGGCGTTGCTCGGCGGCCTGGCGGTGCACGCCTTCGAAGTCGGGCCGGAAGCGGCGTTCCGGCAGCACGCGCGGGCGCCGGATGCGATCCATGCGGAACATGCGCGCGTCGCCCGATTCCGCGTCGCGCGTCAGCAGATACCAGGCGGGCGTTTCGACGAGAAGTCCGTGCGGCTCGACGATGCGCCGGGTGGTGGCGCCGTGCCGATCGGTGTAGTCGAAGGCGAGGCACGCGTCCTGCGCGAACGCGGATTCGAACGTGTGCTGGAGACACTGGCGGCGGCGCAGCCAGTGTCTCCAGCACGCGCGCCGTCGCGGGCCGGCTGACCACCACGCGGCGCAGGAGCTGCCGCAACGCCTTGCCGCGATCCGTCGGCAAGCTGGCGAACACCTTCGCCAGCGCCGAGCGCGCCGACGCGCTCCACGGCACGGTGCTGATGCTGGTGGCCAGCCGCGAGGCCAGCCACAGCGACGCGATCTCATCGGCGCTCAGGTGAACGGCGGCGACGCCGCGGTCGCGTTCGAGCAGCACGCCGCCCCCTGGTCCCGATTCCGCGCGGATGGGCCAGCCGCGTTCGCGCAGCAGGGCCAGGTCGCGCAGGACGGTGCGACGGCTGACCCGCAGCCCGGCCGCGACCTGGGCGACGGTCATCGCGTCGTTCGCGCGCAGAAAGTCCAGCAGGTCGAGCACACGATCGGCCCGCGACATGGGTGACAGTTTCTGTCACCCGCGCGCGTTACACAAGGCGCACATCAATGGAGGTCGACATGAAGAACGACGACGGAACCTTGTATGTGGACGACAGCGGTGCCGGCGAGCTCGAGCTGCCGGCCGTGTTCGTGCATTCCGCCGCGGGCAACAGCGGGCAATGGGCGGCGCAGCTCACGCACGTGCGGCGATCGCGGCGCGTGATCGCCGTCGACCTGCGCGGCCACGGTCGCTCGCCGGGTGGCGCGCCGGCCGACTTCCAGGTCGCGGCGCTGGCGGCAGATTTGAAGGCGACGCTCGACCGGCTGGGGATCGCGCGCGCGCTACTGGTCGACCACAACCTGGACAACTCAATGTACATCGCCCTAGCGAACCTTCATCCAGAGCGCGTCGCGGGGCTGTTTCTCGTCGACCCGTCGGGCGA
>DATMZL010001510.1:0-2414 GCA_035607075.1 Polyangia bacterium | reverse complement strand
GGGCTTCGCACCTGCGGCGCACGCCGCGACCACCGCCGTCCCGCCCGGCGGGTCGCTGGCGCTGGATCAGGACCTGGTCCTGTCGGGCACCGACGAGCTGACCGCCAGCGCGAGCGGAAGCACGCGCTGCGCGATCGACGGCCAGGGCCATAGCATCGTCACGATGGAGGGCTGGACGGGCCGCATCGCGATCAGCGGCTGCGATCTTCAGAACCTGGGCACCGCCGACAAGCCCGGCGTCAACGTCGTCGCCTCGGGCGACGGCGCCACCTTCGACGTTCAGGACTCCGTGTTCGAAAGCAGCGGCCAGATCGCGATCAGCGCGGTCGGCGCGATGACGTTCGCTTTCCGCGACAACACGCTCGCCGAGTCGGGCCTCGTTCCGATCGATCTGATGCTGTATCCGAACGCCCGGGCGGCGTTCGTGTTCACCGGCCCGGGCGGACCGTCGCAGAAGTTATTCCAGGGGAACCGCGTCCTGCATTCGTGGGTCGAGGTCGGCAACGGCAACAACTGGCTGATCGGCGGGCCGTCGGCGGCCGACGGAAACGTCCTCATCGGCGTGCGCGGCGGCGCGAAGCTGGACGGCAGCGCGATCGTCGTCCAGGGAAACTACATCCGCCCGACGAAGAACTACGACCACGTGAACCAGCTGGCGGCGTTTTACGGCACCGGCCGCCCCGATTCGCCGATGGTGATCGAGCACAACGTGATCCGCAGCGGCAACTGGATGATCCGCGAGGTCGCGCACGCCGACCTCCGTTACAACTTGTTGGGCGATCCGTACGCGGTGTCGTGGGTGCTGGCCAGCGCGAACGCCGACGTGCGCGTCCACCACAACGTGCTGGTGCGCAACAACAAGCTCGTCGAAGCGAACGTCATCGTCGAGGGTTTCCGCATCGGGCCCGGCGGTCCCACCGACGGTCCCAGCGTGTCGTTCTACAACAACACGATGGACGGCTCGGGCAAGTGCTACGACTGGATGAAGCGCGCCGTCTCCGTCGACGAGCTGGCGGTCGTGCAGAGTTTGCGCAGCAACGCCTTCATCAACTTTCCCGCGAATGATCGCGACGACACCGCGCTGGTCGGCCCCGGACAGAACCAGGACTACACGTTCGGGAAGAAGGGCGATCCGGGCCCCGCGCGTCTCGCCTACGCGGACTACAACCTCTTCTACAACCCGGACGCGGTGGTGAGGGACAACTACGGCATCTCCGTCGACGGCGCCCAGGAGCGCGTGACGCCCGGCTTCGCGCTGCACGACGCGGAGAGCGGCGGCGCCAAGGACCAGCAGGACCCGCCCCAGTACACCGGCCCGCTGCCCGTCGTCTTCCCGTTCGGCGACGACGACCAGATCGTCATGGGCAACGTCACCGTCTGCCAGATCCTGGCGTTCTATCGAAAGCTCTACACGCCCGCCGAAGGAAGCCCGCTCATCGACACCGGTGATCCCGCCGACGGAGCCGGCAACGACATCGGCGCTATCGGTGCCGGCGTTCCTGCCGCCGACGATCTCTTCGGCACGTTCTGCAGCGACGCCGAGCGCGACCTTCCCAACCCACCCACGATCGAGACCAAGTGCCCGAGCCCGATCACGAGCGGCAGCGGCACCGGCGGTATCGGCGGCAATCCGCCGCCGCCCGGTTTCATGTGCGTCTGCGACGAATCAGCGACGGCGCCCGGCGCCCTGCCGCTGACGATCCTGGCCGCGCTCCTCGCGCTCGCGCTGTTTCGCGTCCGCCGCGCCCGCCGACGGTAGTCGGGCCCTACTGGAAGCGCCCGAATCGATCGTCCGGGTGCGGATTCCCGGCGCCCACCGCACCGATGTCCGTGTTCCGCATCCCGCCGGTGTCGTCCGACGGATCGCCCGCGTCGATGAGCGGGCTGCCCGCGCCCGGCGTGTAGATCGTTCGGTACAGCGCCAGGATCTGCGAGACGGTCACGCGCCGAAGCCAGACGTCGCCGTCGCCGATCGGGAACGGCACGCTGCGGGGCGAGAACTTCGGGTCGGCGACGCCATTGCTGCCGCAGTCGTGTGATCCGCCCGAGATCGGATAGCGCGTGATTGTGCCGGTCGCGTCGGGGTTGTAGAAGCAGTTGTAGTCCGCGGCGCCCACCGAGCTCGGATCGAAGAACGTCACCGCGCCGGTGTAGTTGAACCCGGTGAAGACGTTGTTGCGCACGCTGTCGAGGGGCGACGACCCGGCGGCCGCGAACGAGACCGTCGCCCAGTTCAGCTTCGATCCGCCCGCGTCGACGGTGTTGTTGTAGAAGCTGCCGGTCGTCGACTCGAGGCCGCCGCTCGGCTCGTAGGTGCGCTGGTAGCCGACGTTCACCAGGATGTTGTGGTGAATGAGGCCGTTGTCGGAGCGGAGGAAGGCGTGGTTGATGTTGTCGATCTGCAGGTTGTAACG
>DATMZL010001481.1:0-3389 GCA_035607075.1 Polyangia bacterium | reverse complement strand
GATCGGACGGTAGCCGGCAAACAGCTGGGCGGCCGGGGCGGAGGGCTCGCTGGTCAACACAAGTCGAATCTAGAAAATCGGCGCGTTTCTATCCACAGGCGGGTGGGCCGTTAACGGTATTTGATCCGTATCGAAACCTTCCATTAACGTGGGACCGTTATCGTGACGGGCATTAGCTGGAACGAGATGCGTGGGCCGGACGGCGCGGTGCGGCCGCACTGGCAGGTCCTGGACCGCGCGCTGAACGAATTCGGCCCTGGGGAGATGTGGCGCCGGTGGGAACAGGCGCGCCAGCTGATTCGGCAGCACGGCGTCAGCTTCAACGTCTACGGCGACGCGCGCGGGCTGGACCGGCCCTGGCCGCTGGATCCGGTGCCGGTCGTGCTGGCGCCCGACGAATTCGCGTCGCTGGCGGCCGGCCTCGCCCAGCGGGCCACGCTGCTGGACCGGCTGCTGGCGGACGTCTATGGCCCGCGGCGCGTGATCAGGGAGGGGCTGCTGCCGCCCGAGGTCGTGCTCGCGCACCCGGGGTTGCTGCGGGCGTGCGCGGGCATCGTGCCGCCGGGAGGGCGGTTCCTGCACTTCTACGCCGCCGATCTGGTGCGCGCGCCCGAGGGCGACCTGCGCGTCCTCGCCGACCGGACGCAGGCGCCCGCCGGGGCGGGCTACGCGCTGGAGAACCGGATCGTGCTGGGGCGCGTGCTGCCCGAGGCGTTCCGGGAATGCCATGCCCAGCGGCTGGCGTCGTTCTTCCGGACGTTGCGCGACACGCTGGCGGCGCTGGCCCCGCACGGGCGTGAGAACCCGCGCATCGTGCTGCTGACGGCGGGCCCGCACAACGCGACGTACTTCGAGCAGGCGTTCCTGGCGCAGTACCTAGGCTACCCGCTTGTCGAGGGCGGCGATCTGACGGTGCGCGACGGGCGCGTGTTTCTCAAAACCTTGGGTGGCTTGCACCCGGTCGACGTCATCTTGCGGCGGCTCAACGACGACTGGTGCGATCCGCTGGAGCTGCGGCCCGAATCGCTGCTGGGCGTGCCGGGGCTGCTGCAGGCGGCGCGCGACGGTCAGGTCGCGATCGCGAACGCGCTCGGCTCGGGCGCCGCGCAGACGCCCGCGCTGATCCCGTTTCTGCCGGCGCTGTGCCGCGCGCTGCTCGGCGAGGAGCTGCAGCTGCGCTCGGTCGAGACCTGGTGGTGCGGGCAGCCGGACATCCTGGAGCACGTCATCGGTCATCTGGGCGAGATGGTAATCAAGCCGGCGTACCCTCCGGGCGCGGCGGGCGCCTTGCTGGCGCCGACGCCGGGGACGTCGTCCGAGCCGGGCGAGGCGATCTTCGGCGCGCACCTGGACGCCGAGGCGGCGGCGAAGCTGGCGGCGGCGATGCGCGCGGCGCCCGGGCGCTTCGTCGCGCAGCGGCGCGTGATGCCGTCGACCGTGCCGGTGATCGAGGGCGACGAGCTGAAGCCGCGGTCGCTGGTGCTGCGCGCGTTCGTCGTCGCCGACGGCGTCGACGGGTACGAGACAATGCCGGGCGCGCTGGCGGTCGTGGGCGGCGCCGCCGACGAGATCGACATCTCGATCGCGCGCGGCGCGCGCAGCAAGGACACGTGGGTGATCAGCGAGGGCGAGGTGAACGAGTTCTCGCTGTTGCGGCCGGCGGCCCAGCCGGTCGCGGCCACGCGGGGCGGCGGCGATCTGCCCAGCCGCGTGGCCGACAACTTCTTCTGGCTCGGGCGTTACGCCGAGCGCGCCGAGTCGATCGCGCGGCTCGCGCGCGTCATCTGCCATCGGCTGGCCGATCGCGGCCGGCGTGCGTTCGCGGCGGACTTCGCGCCGCTGGTCATGGCGCTGCGCACGCAGACGCGGGTTGCGTCGGGGCGCGCCGACGGCAACGGCGCGCCGCGGAAGGGCGGCGAACCGGAGCGCGCGGTGCGCGAATCACTGTTCGACACCACGCACGACGGCACGCTGTACGCGACGGCGCGCGCGATCGAGCGCGTGGCGCGATCGATCCGCGACCGGCTGTCGATGGACAGCTGGTCGGTGGTCGTCGGCCTGCAGCACGAGGTCGACGACGGCGAGCGCGCGGGAGCGAACGAGCGGCTGCTGGCGCTGGCGGCGCGCATGGATCGGGTCGTGATGATCTTGAGCGCGCTGGCCGGCTTCACGTCGGAGAGCGTGACGCGCGAGGCGGCCTGGCGGTTCCACGACATGGGCCGGCGGCTGGAGCGGGCGCTGAACACGGCGCTGGTCGTCGAGCAGACGCTGGGCGCCGTGCGGCCCGACGAGACGGCGCTGCTGGAGGCGCTGCTCGACGCGGGCGACAGCGCGATGACGTACCGGCGGCGCTATCGTGCGACGTTGCAGGTGGCGCCCGTCGTCGATCTGCTGGCGGCCGACGAAGGGAACCCGCGGTCGATCCTGTTCCAGCTCGTCGCGCTGGCAGAGCACATCGCCGCGCTGCCGCGCGATCCGACGCTTGCGCGACGCAGCCCCGAAGAACGGATCGCCTTCGAGGCGCTGTCCGCGTTCCGCTTGCTCGACGTCGACGTCGTCTGCGCGCCCGACGGCGACGCCCGCCCGGCGCTGCGCGAGCTCTGCACCGGCCTGATCGCCAACATGCAACGCCTCTCCGACGCCCTCTCGGGCAGCTACCTTGCGCCGGCAACAGTGTCGCGCTCCCTCGCGTCCCCGGGGCCGTCGACGTGAAATACCGCGTCCGCCACGTCACCGAATACATGTACAGCGACGCCGTTTCCACGTCGCACCACGAGCTGCACCTCCTCCCGCGCGAATCCCCCGGCCAACTCGTCAGCGACGAGACCCTTGCCATCACACCCGACCCGGCGCTGCGCCGCGATCACGTCGACTGGTTCGGAAACCCCGCCACGCACCTCGCGATCCACTCGCGCCACTCGCGCCTGGCCGTGACGTCGATGTTCATCGTCGACATCGATCGCGCGCCGGCGCCCGACGACGACGGCACATGGGAGGCGGCGCGCGCCTGGGTCCGCGCCGGCGCCGACGCCGAGGCCCGCGCCGCGCTCGAGATGGCGCTGCCGTCCCCACGCGTGATCCCGTCCGCCGCCGCGCGCGCCTACGCCGAGCCGTCGTTCGCTTCCGGCCGTTCCGTCGCCGAAGCAGCGCGCGATCTCATGCACCGGATCCACACCGACTTCACGTACGACACCGCCGCCACCGACGTCGCGACCTCCGTCGACGAGGTCCTTCGCGGCCGCCGCGGCGTCTGCCAGGACTTCGCGCACGTTCAGCTCGCCTGCCTGCGTGCCTTCGGACTCGTCGCCCGCTACGTCAGCGGCTACCTGGTCACGCACCACAAAGCCGACGAGACCGCCCTCGTCGGCGCCGACGCGTCGCACGCCTGG
>DATMZL010000548.1:0-2324 GCA_035607075.1 Polyangia bacterium | reverse complement strand
CGAAATCGCGGTCTGCGATCTCGACGCGACCGACGGCTGCTGCCCGGCCCACTGCACCGCCGAGAACGACGTCGACTGCGCCCCGGGCTGCGGCGACGGCTTCGTCCAGACGACCAGGGGCGAGGAGTGCGATATCGCCATCACCGATCCGATCATCCGCTGCCCGACGTCGTGCAACGACCACAAGGCGTGCACCGAGGATCACCTCGTCAGCGCGGGCACCTGCGCCGCGCATTGTGTGTACCTTCCCATCACGGCGTTTCGTCCCGGCGACGGCTGCTGCCCGCCCGGCGGCAACTTCTACCTGGACCCAGACTGCCCCGCGATGTGCGGCGACGGTATCGTCGACCGCCCGGCCGAGCTCTGCGACTTCGCCGCGGGCTGTCCCAGACCCGACACCTGCCCCAGCGACGACTACTGCGCGAACTACGTCCTGACGGGCCGGGCCGACACCTGCAGCGCCGCGTGCGTGTCGATGCCGATCACCGGCTGCAAGGACGACGACAAATGCTGCCCGCCGGGGTGCAACGCCACCAACGACAACGACTGCCCGACCATCTGCGGGGACGGCGTCGTCGAAAGCGGCGAGAGCTGCGACCGCGCCATCACGGCCGGCGCGCCCGGCGCCTGCGCGCGGACCTGCGACGACGGCAACGCCTGCACGTTCGACCAGGCTTCCGGGTCCATCGAGGGTTGTTCGCGAAGCTGCAGCCACACGCCCCTCACGGCGTGCATCTCCGACGACGGCTGCTGCCCGGCGGGCTGCTCAGCCGCGAACGATCGCGACTGCGACCCGCACTGCGACGACCGCCACGTCGGCGCGGGTGAGACCTGCGATCCGCCCAGCACCTGCCCCACCTCCTGCCCCGACGACGGTGATCCCTGTACGGTCGAGCAGCTGACCGGCAGCGCCGCCACCTGCGACGTCGCCTGCCGCCACGTCCCGATCACGACCTGCTCGGGGACGACGGGCGACGCGTGCTGCCCCACCGGTTGCACGGCCGCCACCGATACGGATTGTTGAAAACCGGCGCCCGCGCGACCCGCCCGAGCTTGACAGGGCGGTAAGGACCGTCGTAGGTACCCTCAATCGCACGGGAATCGCCGGGGAATATCCGCACGCAAACCGCGGTTTCCGGGCGCGAGCCGTAATTGCCAACGTCGCCATTGTCGCAATCGAAGCAGAAGGGGCACCGATGTCGGACCTGATGATCGAGGTGGAAGGCCTCACCAAAAACTACGGGCCGTTCCGCGCCGTCGACGGAGTTTCGTTCGGCGTGCGGCGGGGCGAGGTGCTCGGCTTTCTCGGCCCGAACGGGGCAGGCAAGTCGACCACCATGAAGATCCTGACCTGCTACCTGTCCCCGACCGCTGGTCGGGCGATGGTGGCGGGGCACGATGTCTTCGACGATTCGCTCGAGGTGCGGAAGCGCGTCGGCTACTTGCCCGAGGACACGCCGATCTACCGCGACATGACGGTCGTCGAGTTCCTGCAGTTCGCGGCCGCGATGCGGGGCATGGAGCGCGACAAGATCGATGGCCGCATCAAGGAGATCGGCCAGCGCTGCGGCCTCGGCGACGTCGCCGGCAAGCTGGTCGGCGAGCTGTCGAAAGGCTTCCGACAGCGTGTCGGCCTGGCGCAGGCGATGCTGCACGATCCCGACATCCTGATCCTCGACGAGCCGACGAGCGGCCTCGACCCCAACCAGATCGTCGAGATCCGATCGCTCATCAAGGAGATCGGCCGCGAGAAGACGGTCATCCTGTCGACGCACATCCTCCCCGAGGTGCAGGCGACCTGCAGCCGCGTCGTGATCATCAGCGGCGGCCGGCTGGTCGCCGACGGAACGCCCGACGAGCTGCGCGCGCGCGAGCACGGCGGCCGCCGTTATCGCGTGGTCGTCGAATCGAACGGTGTCCCCCGCGACGCGATTCGCGATCGGCTGGCGAGCCTGGCCGGCGTCACCCGCTGCGAGGTGGTCACCGGCGAGGACGGGGTTCACGTGTTCGCGATCGACGCGGGCGGCGCCGCCGACCTGCGCAAGCCGATCTTCCGCGCCGCCGTCGACAACCGCTGGACGCTGCTCGAGCTCCTGCGCGAGTCGGCCAGCCTGGAAGACGTGTTCCGCAACCTGACGCAGACCGAGAAAGGAACCCCATGACCCCGGCGCTCGTGATCTCGCGGCGCGAGATCCGCACCTACTTCAACTCGCCGGTGGCGTACATCGTCGTCAGCGCCTTCACCCTCATCGCGGGCGGGATGTTCTTCGGCTTCCAGCTGTTCCTGGCCGGGGAAGCCAGCCTGCGCGGGTTCTTCGAGAACA
>DATMZL010000907.1:0-4242 GCA_035607075.1 Polyangia bacterium | reverse complement strand
TTCAGCAATGTGCTGATGCCCGCGTACGCGTGCCTCGCCTGGCAGACCGGAACGGTGCTGGGCTGGCTGGATGCTCCCGATGCGCCGCCCGCGCGACGCCGGCTCGCGCTGGCAGCCTGCTTCGTCCAGCTGGCGCTGCTCTGGTTTCCGCCCTGGCGGCAGGTCCCGACGGCGGCCGATCGCGCGGCGGGCGCGGCGCTCGTCGCGAAGCTGGCGGCGGCGCCCGGCCCGGTGCTGGTTCCCTACCACCCGCACCTCGCGCGGATGGCCGGCAAGGCGACGAGCGCGCAGGAGATGGCGCTCGCCGACGTGTTGCGCGGGGGCAATCGCGACGCGATCGAGACGCTGACCGCGGACGTCCGGCGCCGCCTGGACGCGCGCGAGTTCGCCGCCGTCGTGCTGGACAACGACTGGTGGCGCGCGGACGTCGACGCGTCGTACGTCCGTTCCCAAACGTTGTTCCTGGATGAACCCGAAGTTTTCTGGCCCAGAACAGGCTGGCGGACGCGCCCGCGCGACGTCTACGATCGGCGGCCGTGAGCACGAGCGCGACCACGGGCAGTCCTTCGCGTGAAGAATCCGGCTGGGACGCCACCAGTCTCTTTCTGCTGGTCGCCATCGCTGTCGTGCTGATCGGGCGCCTCCCGGCGCTCGGCGTGCGCTTCTTCGATCCCGACGAACTGGAGCACGCGCACGCGGCCTGGAGCGTGTTCAGAGGCCTGGTTCCATACCGGGACTTCTTCGAGCATCACACGCCCTGGTCCTACTACGCGCTGTCGCCGTTCTTCCGCTGGTTCGCGGTCGACCAGTCCTTCGAGACCGCGAGGCGCTTCCTGATCTTCGCGCGCGCGCTTTCGGTGGGGCTGACCGCGCTGTCGGCGTTCCTGATCTTTCGGGTGGGCCGCCTGGTCGCCAACCGCAAGGCGGGTCTGCTGGCGGCACTGTTTCTCGTCGGGCAACCGGTGGTGATTCAGAAGACGCTGGAGATCCGTCCGGATGTGCCCGCGCTGCCGTTCTTCCTCGGCGGCCTCTGGTTCCTGCTGCGCGGCGTGAAGCCGTCGGACGACGCGGCCCCGTCGCAGCTGCGCTGGTTCTTCGGCGGCGGGCTCTGCCTCGGCGCTTCGATCATGTGCACGCAGAAGGCGCTGTTCGTGCTTCCGGGCGCGCTCACGGGCCTCGGTCTATGGGCGATCGCCGGCGGCGGCCGCCTGTTGCGCGCGCGCGTCCTCGCGCTGCTGATGGTTCTCGTCGGCGTCGCCGTTCCGGGCGCGCTGACGTGGGCCGCGTTCGCCCTTCACGGCGGCGGCGCCCAGTTCATCCACGACAACTTCGTTCTCAACGCGCACTGGAAGGCGCGGTCGAACCGCCATCTTGCGATCGTTCTCGAGACCAGCTGGCCGATCCTGATCCTGGGCATCGTGGGCACGGCAGGCGCGCTGTCGCGCCTTCGTCGCACCACGCCGCGCCCGCCTGACGACGTGTTGCTGCTCTGCACGCTGGGCGGCCTCATCGCCGGGCTGGTCGTGCTGCCCGCCGCGTATCGGCAGTACTACCTGATGCCGCTGCCGATCGTGTGCGTGTACGCCGCGAAGGGTCTTCTCGTCCTCGTCGAGCGGGCGCGGGAACGGGTTCGCGCGCCGCTTCTGGGCGGCACGATCGCCGTGCTGCTGATCTGGCCGGTCGTCGAGCTGGCCCGATCGGCGATCACGCGCCGAGACGACCGGCAGACGGCGCGCTTGCGTTACGTCTTCGCGCACACCGCGCCGTCGGACCCGGTGCTGGACGGCTGGATGGGCACGGCGGTCTTTCGACCGCATCCGCTCTACTACGCCTTCATGCACGGCGAGCTGCGCGCCATGCTGTCCGAGCAGCAGAAGGACGACTACGTGACGGCGCTGGAGAGCGGCGCCGCGCGGCCCGCGCTCATCACGCTGGACGACGAGCTGCGCGCACTCGGCCCACGCTTCATGCGCTTCGTCTGGACGAACTACGTGAGCAAGGACGGGTTGTTCTATTTTCCGGCGCGTTAGCTACGGACAAGGATCCGGCGTGAACACGATGCCCCGCCGGTCGAAGGCCGCCCGATCCTCGGGCAGGTCATGATCCGCGTAACGATGCGCGCGTAATGCGGCCTGAACGTCGCCTCTGTTCGTGGGCAGCCGGCAACCGCGTCCTTTGCGCTCGATCGCCTCGGCGACGTCTCCGCGAATCCAGAGCTTCGTCCCGCCTGCAAACGCCGGCAGATAGTGGGCGCGGAAGTAAGGCAGCTCGTAGAGCGTCCCCGCCGACGCCCACTTCCAGTGCGCCTCGACAAGGTGAGGCGATTCGTTCTCGAGGACCTCGGCGAGGGCCGCCTGGCCGCGACGGGCGAGCGGGCGGTTCGAGAGCAGCGCCAGGTCGACGATCCTGAATTCGTCGCAGCAGAGCGCGAGGCCGCCGAGATCCGGCGTGAGGATCGTCGGTTGCTGCAGATCCGCCGCAGCGGCGAATCGCCGGAAAACCTGGCCCGATTGGGCGTACGTATGCGGCGTGACGCCGAACGATCCGCCTTTGAACGCGGCAGCCAGCGAGCCCGACGGAAACCCCGACATGGACAGACCGGTCGACACCACGAACGCGCCCACAGCGACGGCGACGCGGAACGAGCTCCGCTTCGCGTCCACCCACGACGAAAAGAGCAGCGACATCAGGACCAGCGCGAGCGGGACCGCAAAGAACGGCATGCGGCCGTAGTACCCCCAGGCCTTTCCGATCAGACCGCCGACCAGGATTGCTCCGAGGATCGGTAGGGCGAGAATCAGAACGCCCCGGCGCCGCGCGGGCTCGACGCCACCGCGTCGCCGCACGATCACGAGCGCGATCAGCGGCGCCAGGAAGAGGCTGGGTAGTTCGACCGCGCCGCGCAGCCGCCCCACGAGATCGAACGCCGCGTAGGGCGGCCAGCGCTTCGCCCAGTACGTGTTCGGCAGCAGATCCGAAAAGACGGACAACCGCCAGGCCGAGAGCAGCGCGACGGTGCCGAGGCTCGCGATGACGATGGTCCAGAACGCGCGGCGCCCCGGAACGGACGCGACGGACAGCGCGAGCAACCCGACGTAGACCGCCGCCTCGAACCGCGTCGTCACCGCCACGACGACGCCCAGCGCCAGCAAGGCGGTGCGCGGCCGCGGCGACAACTGAGATGGGAACCCTGGGAGGGTTCCCAAACCCTCCCGCGATGGTACGCGCCGAGCAAAGCTCGGCGGCTCCCCACGCGCCAATTCGTTGACCATCACGAGAACCGCGGCGGCCAGCAGGCCCATCTCCATTCCGTTGCTCGCCTCGGAGAACGAGCAGCCCCACGCCGCAAAGGCGATCACCGTCAGCGTCGTGAAGAACCGATCGAGGCGAACGAGGCGGCACGTTCGCGCCAGCAACAACGTCGACGCGCAGATGCACAGCGCCGCCAGCAGCTGCGAAACCAGGATCAGCGCGCGGTACGAGGACGTCGCGAGCGCCGCCGGCGCGTTGAGCAAGAACCACGCAACGGACGAGAACCCTTCGACGACCTCGGAATGCGGCGTCAGCGCAACGCGCCCGTGCTGCGCGAACGTCCTCGAAAAAGCGAGCGTGATCGCCCCGTCATCCCAGCCGTTGTCGCCGACGAGCAAACAAACGGCAATCAACGCCGCGAACTGGATCAGGACGACGATTGCGAGGCTGCTGCGTGACACGGGACCTCGGGTTCCTGGTAGTAGTACCAGGACACGCGATGGCCCAGGCTAATCAATGATCCCGGCTGAGCCCAGCGGATCTTCACCGTCGAGCTCGCTTTCCGACGGGCGCCTGACCGCGCTGGTGGCGCTGGCGCTGTTCGCGCTGTCGGCGTGGCCGCTGCTGCTGGTCGATCTGCCGCCGTTGCAGGACCTGCCCAATCACGTCGCGACCGCGCACATCATCGCGCACCCCGACGTTTACCCGGAGTTCGTCTTCAACGGCCTCTTCAAGTCGAACGCGCTGCTGACGCTGTGGTTCCAGGTGTTCGGCGGCCACGGCCTGTTCGGCGCCGCGCGCGCCTACACGGCGCTGGTCCTCGCGGCGAGCGCGCTCGCCCTGCCCCTGTTCGTGCTGCGCTTCGCAGGGCGGCGCGGCCTGGTCGTCGCGATGCTGTTCGCGTGGCCGCTGGTCCACAGCTTCTCGGTGTCAATGGGCTTCCTGAACTTCGCGCTGGCGTTCGCGCTGGCGCTGATCCTGCTGACCGAG
>DATMZL010001437.1:0-7840 GCA_035607075.1 Polyangia bacterium | reverse complement strand
CGAGCCCACGTCGGGCAGCAGCCCGGGCCTGCCGACGGGCGCGACATTGAAGCTCGACGATCCGACGGGCTGGCCGCTGGCGCTGATCCGCCGTCCGTACACCGAGTAGGAGGATCCCAGGAACAGTCCGCCGGCCGCCGCGCTCGCCGAGCCGCGCTCGTCTTCCCACACGACGAGGTAGTTCGTGCCGTTGAACGCCGCGCGCGCGAGTTCCTGGTAATTCGGACGGAAGGACAGCACCGGCTGCGTCATGTCGAGCCGCAAGCTCGAATCGAGACGTGCGCCGCGCGCCGGCGCGGTGTTCACGCCAGGCACCGCGGAGACATAGGTCACGAAGTCCGACCCGCCGCCATGGTCGACCGCGACTTCGAACGCATCGCCTGAAACGGTCGACGCGGACGATGCGACCACGCTGCCGGTGGCGCCGACGCGCGCGGCGAACAGATCCCCGCCCTGCAGCGTGCACAGCGTGTAGCCGGCGCCGCCCCAGGTCGATGACAGACGGCTGACCGGATCGGTGCTGAGGCCGCCGAACGATCCCGCGACGCTGCCGCTGCCGCCGAGCGAGCCGCTTGCCGTCACCACCTGCCAGCGCAGCGCATCCGAGACGTACGAGACAAGCCAGCTCACACCGTCGCTCGCGACGTCGACCAGCGAGACGGCCGGATCGGACCCGAGCTCGATCGTTGCGCCGACCGACGCGCCCGCGCGCGTGAAGCGACGCGCGCGCAGGTATCGGTTCGCGCCGATGATCTCGTAGTAGGCGACCAGGTACTCGGTTCCGTTGAAGCCGGCGGCCGAGAGCCCGGCTTGGCCCGACGAGATCGCGGTCCCCACCATGAACGGCGCCTGGGCGGCGCCGGCACCGGTGACGAGCGCCGCCCGGATCCCTTGCGCGTACCAGGTGACCAGAAAGCCGCTGCCATCCGACGCAACGTCTTG
The DNA here is from genome assembly GCA_035607075.1 of Polyangia bacterium. Classification (GTDB taxonomy): domain Bacteria; phylum Myxococcota_A; class Polyangia; order Fen-1088; family Fen-1088; genus JADGRB01. The sequence continues at coordinate 6,898 of DATMZL010001437.1, read as the reverse complement.
CAAGAGATCGTCGCCAGTCCCGGTCGTGGAGACAGAGATCCCGTCGGGGTCTCGTACCGTGCCGTCGGCCGCGACGCGCGCGCCGGAAACCCGGACGCTGCCGCTGCGGTCGTCGGAATACGCGACGAACCAGTCCGTCCCGTTGTACGCGACGCGCGCCCCGCGCTGCGTTCCCAGCGTCGGGGTGATCAACAGCGGGCGCTGCTCGACGAGCGTGCCGTCGAACCCGACGCGCGCGCCGTAGACATCCGAGTCCGTCCGCCAGACGAAGAGGTAGTTCGACGCGCCGGCCGCCAGGCCCAGCCCCGGCCCGTCCCATTCGACGCGCACCGGCGCGTCGAGCGCGATCTCCGGACCTACGGCCGGCGGGGACGCGAGCGCGCTGGCGCGTGATGCCGTCGCTTCCCTCGAACCCTCCGGCTCGCGCGCAGCCGCGCACGCGAACAGATTCAGCGCCAGAAGACCGACCGTGATTCGCCGCACCGACGACACGGTAACGCGGTTCGGTCGCGGAACGAAGCGCCGTCCCGCGCATTGCCATGGTGAGTTGCCGCTCGCCCGCGCGACGGCTCGCAATGTCGGACGATTCGTTTTCGTGATCGTCCGATGGATGCACCCGTATTTCTTCGCCATGCGCCACATTTTCGTCGTCGCTTCGCGAATGGCCGTACTGCCTTGCCTGCTCGCTGCTGCCTGCGGCACATCATCAACGGAACCGGGGCCGGGCACCGGCGGTAACGGCGGCGCCGGCGCCGGCAGTTCCGGAACGGGTGGCGGATCGGGAACGGCGGGCCCGGGCGGGACGACGGGCACCGCAGGAACCGGCACCGGCGGTGCGGGAACAGGCGGGGGCGGCGCCGCGGGCACAGGCGCCGCCGGCCGAGGCGGCGCGACAGGTACCGCCGGCCGAGGCGGCGCCGGCACGGCCGGAACCACGGGCACGGCGGGCTCCGGCGGCTCGAGCTGCACGCCACCCGACCCCGGCCCTCTGGTCGGGTGGGCGGCGAACGGCAGCGGGACGACGGGCGGCGGAAGCGCGGCACCGACGACGGTGACGACGGTGGCGGCGCTCAACGCGGCCGCGGCGGGAAGCGGCGCTGCCGTCATCTATGTGAGCGGCGTGCTCCCGAACGGCACCGTGACGATCGGCTCGAACAAGACCATCGTCGGGATCTGCGGCGCCGAGATCCACGGACACGTCGACATCGTCGGCTCCACGAACGTCATCGTCCGCAACATCAAGGTCGTCGGTTATGGCGTGGGCAACTGCGCGCTCGACCCCAGCTACGACGCGACTGTCGGCTGCTCCTCCGGCAACGACGCCATCACCGTCGAGCGGTCGAATCACCTCTGGTTCGATCACGATGACATCTCCGACGGAACGGACGGTAACCTGGACATCACGCTGGGCAGCGACTTCGTGACTGTGTCGTGGACCAAGTTCCATTACACGGCCCGCACCGACACGATGGGGAATGACTCGACGGGTGCCGCCGGGCACCGTTACAGCAACCTCATCGGCGGCTCGGACAACTCCAGCGGCGACGTCGGTAAGCTGAGCGTGACCTGGCACCACAACTGGTGGGCGGACCGGGTCGTGGAGAGGCAGCCGCGCGTCCGCTACGGCAAGAACCACCTGTTCAACAACCTGTGGTCGTCGTCCGGAGACAACTACTGCGTCCGCGCCGGAACGAACGCGGAGATCTTGCTCGAGAACAACGCGTTCGTCGGCGTGAAAACCCCGTCGGAATTCAACAACACCGCCGACCAGGGCACGTCGTACATCACGTCCACGAACAACGTCTACACGGGCACGACCGGCACCCAGGCAACAGGCGGCGGCGGCACGCCGTTCACGATGCCGACCTATATGTACACGCTCGACGCCGGCTCGGGCGTGCAGAGCGCCGTGCAGGCGGGCGCCGGGCCGCACTAGCTGCTCCCGCGCGAAGCGCGGGTATGCAGCTATTGTTTTTCAGATAGCCGGGCAGGTCGGACTGGTCGTCACCGCGACGTCGTCGATCCAGATCGACTCGTCGGGGAAGGTCACGCTGCAGTCTATAAACCCGGCGTTCATCTGGACGTTGGCTGCGACGTTCCGTCCGCCCAGGGTCGGATCCAGGCAAACCTGGACCTGGGTGTAGTCCCGCGCGTCGCTCAGCGTGGCGCTCGAGGTACCGGCGGTGAGCGTCGGGCGCGACGACGTGAGCGCGGGCGCAGTCCGATAGAACAAAGTCAGCGCGGGACCGGCGGTGGCGGTCGGCATCGGGATGGAGATCGGTACAAAGACGCTGGCGCTGGAGCAACCGCCGTTGGTGCTGAGCTTCACCGCGCGCTGGCCGCTGCGCGCGTTCGCCGGCGTCGTGTCGACGGTGGCGGACGCCACGCCGCCCTGCACGGTGTCCGTCGTCAACCCGAACGACCACGCGCGCGCTGGGTCGGTGCGCTCGAAGCCGCCGTCGCTGACCCAGGCAGCCGCCGCGCACGTCGGGTCGGACACGAACTGAAGGTCGTCGACGACGAACTCGTTCATGTGCGGCGGCGTGCAATTCTGGATGAACGTCGGCGGACCGAACAGCCCGAGCAGCGCGGTTTGCGTCATTCCCTTGCTGTTCTCCGGAACGCACGCGCGCGCGACCGTCGCCGTCTGCGCCGACGTCGAGGTGATGCTGCCGATCGTGACGTCGTCCAGCTTCACCACCAGGTTCTCGTTGACTGTCCCCCGGTAGGTCAGCTGCACGGCGAGGTTGGGGATCGACGCCAGCGGCGACGAGATCGGTCCGGTGAGGGTCGCCGCCTGGCAGTCGTCGTTGGTGCGCAGGTGCGCGGCGCGCGAGTTGTTGGTCCCGACGCCCGCCTGGATCTCGGCCGTCGAATTCGGGCTCGGGGTTCCGGTGGATATCTGACCGGTCCAGTTGCTGGCCGTCGCCTCGAAATCTCCGTCGGGCAACGTGCCCGGCATCGGGCATGTGGCCAGCGGTTCGATGCCGACGTGGTCGATCGCGAGGTCGAGGATCGCGTTGGAGCAGCCGGTGCGATACGCCGCCTGGGCGACGACGTCCACCACGCCGCCATACGCGCGTTCGCCGAGGCAGGCGGTTCTGTTGCCGCTGCTGAATGGGAAGTTCATGAGCCGAAAATAGGTGGCGGCGCCGTTCAGGATCGTCACCACGTCAGGCGCCGTGCAGTCGTTGCTCGTGCTGCTCGCGCTCGACTTGCAAGTACCGCTGGCGGCGACCCTGAGCGCGAAGGCTTCCGATGCCGCGCGGCCGGGCATCGTGATCGTCTGCCGCGCGCGGGCGCCCGCGCAGATCGCCGTCTTGTCGAGCGCGAGCGCCCCCGGCTCCACGATACCCGTCGCCGTCGGCATGATGGCGGCGCCGCGTTCCAGCGTCCACGCGCCGGCGGGCGTGTTCTGGAAGCCGGGGTCGAGCGGCATCGGGCCCCACAGGCACGTGCCCGTCGCAGAAAGCCGATAGCCAGTGACGCAGGTGCCGCCGGCGCCCGAGGTACCCCCCGCGCCGGCCGCGCCGGCGCCGCCAGCGCCCGTCGTTCCCGCAACGCCAGCGCCCGTCGTTCCCGCAACGCCGGTCGTTCCGGCGCCGCCAGCGCCCGTCGTACCGGCCGCACCGGCAACGCCCGTCGCGCTACCGCCCGGTCCGGTGCCGCCCGCTCCTCCGCCGGCGCCGGTCTTGACGGCTCTCTTGCTACACGCCGACAGCGCGAGGGCGATCACCAGACCGCAAACAAGACCCAGCCACCGACCGCCGCGCATATGCGACCTTTCATTAAGAGACGAGCGACGCTTCTTTCGCGCATCGTACACCCGCCGCAGCGTTGCCCGCCTGACAACAATGCATGCGCGTGACACGCTACCGTTGCCATGACGGAAACAAACGGGCTGGACTTCAACCAGGTGGCCGCGTTCGTGCGCGTGATCGAGGCTGGAAGCTTCACGGCCGCCGCGCGCACGCTCGGCCTGCCGAAGTCGTCGGTGAGCCGACGGATCACCACGCTCGAAGAGGTGCTGCGCGTGCGCCTCATCCGCCGCGGCACCCGCCAGCTGGTGTTGACCGAAGCCGGCCGCCTCTATTTCGAACAGGCGCGCGCCGCCCTCGGCCGCATCGCCGACGCGAGCGCCGCCGTGAGCGACATGAGCCGCGAGGTGGCCGGACCGATCCGCTTCACGGGCGCCGGCGACAACACCGGAATGATCGCCAAGCTGCTCGCCGAGTTCCTGGACCGCTACCCGAAGATCCAGATCGACGTCGTGCTGACACCTCGCCGCGTGGATCTGGTGAACGACGGCTTCGACCTGGCCTTGCGCGCCGGTCCGCTCGCTGATTCGTCGCTGGTGGTGCGGCGATTGGGCCGCAGCGATCTCGCCTTGTTCGCGTCGCCGCCGTACTTGCGAAAGACGGGCACTCCGAAGCGGTTCGGCGATCTGGCGCGCCATCGTTTCGTGTTGTTCGGCGATCCACCCCAGCGCAACGAGCTGCGCCTGACGGGCCCGGCCGGCGAGGAGACGTTGCGGATCGACGGCCCGCTGGTCGTGCACGACCTGGCGTTCGCCGCCGACGCGATCGCTGCCGGCACCGGCATCGGCCTGATCCCGGCCGCATTCTTCGGCTTCGCCCGGAAAGGCGGCCTCAGCTCCACCACCAAGAACCTGGTGTCCGTGCTGCGCGATTACCGCGTGCCCGGCGTCGAGCTGTCGCTGGTGTCCCCACCGGTGGCGTACGAACCGGCGCGCGTCGGCTTGCTGCGCGATTTTCTGGCCGAGCGCCTGGGGCCGCTGCTGCAGGCCTGCGCCGCCGCGGATGCGCGCGCGCGACGCGCCGCCGCCTAAGACGAGACTCAACCCATCGTTCGCGCCAGAGCAACGATGGGTTGCTGCGAACGCGTCTGGTCGCTTGCGCGCCCGCGCTCAACCTTGGGGGGCGAAAGGAGCTTCCAATGTCGATCATCAAACGTTTCACGCCCACCGTCGCACGTCTGTTTCTGGGCCTCGTCTTCACCGTCTTCGGCTTCAACTTCTTCCTCCACTTCTTGCCGACGCCGCCGCTGCCCGGCGGGCGCGTCGCCACGTTCTTCGCGGGAGTGATGGCGACCGGGTACCTCATGCAGCTGGTCCATGCCGTGGAGATCGCGGCGGGGATCCTGTTGCTCACGAATCGCTTCGTGCCGCTGGCGCTGACGCTGCTCGCGCCGATCGTCGTGAACATCCTCGGCTTCCACGCGTTCGTCGCGGGTGCTGGCCTGGGAATCCCGATCGCGATTCTGGTCGCCGGGCTGTATCTCGCCCGGACGCACCGGGCCGCGTTCGCACCGATGCTGCGGGCCCGCGCGCCGCTGCCGGCGACGCGCGCTGTCGATCATCCGACGGCCGCGCCGATTCGCCAGGCTGCGTGAGGCAGCAGACCCCTCACCCTGACCCTCTCCCCGCTTCGCGGGGCGAGGGGACCGGATGACTACTTGGTGGCGGGCGGCGCTGCGAATACGGTGACGCGATTACGTCCGCCCTGTTTCGACGCGTACAGGGCCTGGTCTGCCTCCGAGAGCAAGACCTTGCCGCCTTCCATGTCGGCGCGCAGGCCGGCGACGCCTATGCTGACCGCGACGTCGAGGGAGACGCCGGCGCCGGTGAAGGGTTTTGCGATCGCTTCGCGGAGGCGCTCGGCGGCTTTCGACGCGCCCGAGATGTCTTCGCCCGGCAGCAGCGCGACGAACTCCTCCCCGCCGTAGCGCGCGACGAAGTCCGTGAGTCGCAGCGTGCTCAGCGCTTTCTTGGCGACGTGCCGGATCGCCTCGTCGCCGACCAGGTGCCCGTGCGTGTCGTTGATCCGCTTGAAGTGATCGATGTCGAACATCAGCAGCGAGAGGTTCTGTTTGTAACGGCGCGCCCGCTGGACCTCCATGTCCAGGACCTGCTCGAGCTTCCGGCGGTTGTAGATGCCGGTGAGGCCGTCGCGCTCGCTCTGGGCGGCGAGCGTCGCCAGCGTCTCGTCGAGTCGCGTTTGTGACTCGAACGTATCGGTCACGTCGATGATCACGATGCTGACCGCCTTGACCTCGCCTTCGTGCAGCAGGGGGATGAAGGTGCAGTCCTGGCGCATCGGCTCGGTGCCGCCGGTGAGGGGACGATGGTTGTTGAAGCGGAACAGGTACGGGCGCTGCCGCCATGAGCTGAAGGCGAAGTTCTTCAGCAGGAACACGCTGCGGAGCTTTCGTTCCAGCCAGTCTCGTGGCAGCTCCGCGCAGCGTTCATAGAGGTTGCGCCCCAGCACGTCCTGCGGGGCGAGGCCCGTGTGTGCGTGTAGGAATCTGTTCCACTGCAGCACCGTCCCGTCGACGTTCACCGTCAGGATCCCGACGTTGATGTGGTCGACGAGCAACGCGAGCAGGCCGACCGGCAAGGTGGGCGCCGCCGGCGCGGGCCCTGCCTCAGCTCGCGGCCAGGCCATCGAGCAGCTGCGTGAGCGCCTGGTCGATCCGCTGGAGCGAATGTTCGGGCAAGAAGACCAGCACGCGGCTCAGGAATGAACGCGCTTCCAGCTTGAAGTCGAGGTTGACGATCAGCCCCTGGTGACAGGCGACGGCTTCCTGCAACAAGTACGTCCGCACGTCGGCGCGCGTCCCGAGCCCCGCGGGCGGGCCGAAGCTGACGACCTCATGGATGGGCTCCGCGATGTTGTTGACGCAGGCGCCGATCACCACGTTCGCGAGATCGAGCAGCATCTCCTGCTGCGCAGCCGATTTCGCGTGAGGAGCCGGCGAGCTCTGCTCGCCGCGCATCATCGCGGGAGGGTTTGGGAACCCCATTGAAATCGGCTCGCCACCGGGCGCTTCGCCGTATCCGAGCAGGTCCGCGAGCTGGGTGTGCACCTGTTCGTCGAAG
>DATMZL010001431.1:0-7561 GCA_035607075.1 Polyangia bacterium | reverse complement strand
CCGCCCCCGCCGTGGGCGACACGTTGCCGCTCGCCGTCGACATGGAACGCGCGCATTTCTTCAGCCCCGGCGATGCGGGGATCGCGCTAGCCTAGCGGCCATGCGCGAGGGCTCGTCGTCGGTGTGGTGTCTTGCGTACGGGATCGCCGGCGCGCTGGCGCTGGCCGCAGCTACCGAGGGCAGCGCGGCGGCGGCGTGCCGCGCGTCCGTGAACAAGGCGCACTCGGTCGACACGCGCCTCAGCCCGGGTGCCGGCGGGATGTGCCTGATGATCGCCGACGTCTACGCCGGGGGCACCTGCGCGGCGCCGCCCCGCTGGAGCATCAAGATGTCCTGCGACCAGACCAGCCAGATGGCGATATCGAACAACGGTCGGCTGGTCTCGATCCTGAACGCGCGCACGAAGCGCCGCGACCTGAACGTCATCCGCATCAGCTGGAGTCCGGAAAAGTACGTCTGGGCGAACCTCGCCAAGCTGGAAGGCACGAGCCCGTTGCGCGGCGAGGTCCGGCTTTCATTTGATGGCGACGCGCTGAAGCTCGCAGCTGACCGCACCGTCGTGATCCCATTCGAGACGCTGCGGAAGCAGGTCTCGAACGTCAGCGACTGATTGCGGCGGAAGAGTCAGGGCGCGGGCGCGCGGGGGGCGAAGGCGAAGCGGACGCCGCGGTTGAAGCTTTCGGGTTTTGTGCCGGCGTGGCGCTCGCCGTCGATGACGCGGAATTCGTAGGTCAGCCCCGGATAGGCGCGCGCGCGCAGCTGACCGTCGAACTTCTTGATCGCGTCGACGACCCACGCTTCTTCCTTCTCGGCAGCGGTCATGTAGAGACGCGCCGTGAGCGGCTTGCCGGACTTCGCGAACGCGTCCTCGTGTCCGAACAACCAGCCGCGCGCGAAAGGTGTCGCCGGGCTGGGCGCGATGTACGCGGTGAACAGCGCCGGCTTCGTGAACAGCACGTAGAGCGCAAACAGACCGCCCAGCGACGAGCCACCCAGCACCCGGTACGACGAATCCACGCGGTAGCGTCCCTCGACGAACGGGATGATCTGCCGTTCGATCACGTCGAGGAATTCGCCGGCGTGCCCGCCCTCGCCCAGCTGTTCGTCGTCCGCGCCCGGGACCGGCGTCAGATCCCAGCGGCGCAGGCGCCCGTAGTCGGGCGCGTCGCCCGGGTAGCCGATCCCGACCAGGATCACCTCCGGGATCGACTTGTCGTACACCAGCCCGCCGATGATCGACTTCAGCAGCTTGTAGTCCCAGTAACCGTCCGTGATGAAAAGGACCGGGTAGCGCTGCTCCGGGTGCGTGGCGTACGAATCCGGAACGCCGACGGTGATGCGGTAGTCGCGCCCGTTCGCCGAGCGCGGCAGGACGTGGACCTCGCTGTGGTCGATGGTCTCGGGCTCGCCGACGATCGGCACGGGCCGTTCGCGGCAGCCGGACACTGCCAGGGCCAGCGCCAGCGACGCCAATGCGAGCCAGCGCAGTCGTCGGTGCACGCGCGCAGCCTAACGTGTTTTCGCCCGCGACGACCCATGTAGATGTACGCTGGCTGCAGCCGATGCAGCGCCCACGCACCGTATCGCTGTGCATCCTGATCGTGCTGGGGCTGGCCGCGTGTGGCGGTGGTGGTGGCGTCCCCAAGGCGCAGGCCTACTGCCACGACCTCCTTCAGGTTGGATGCGTCCGCGCGTTCGAGTGCGTTCCGCCCGCCGATCGCAACGGCGACTTCACGACGATGTACCGAGGGTCGGTCGAGCAATGCCAGGCGACGCCCGACCGCTGCGTCGACTATCCGGCCCAATGCCCCACCTTCGATCCCGACGCGGCCGGGACCTGCGTGGCGAGCTTCATGAACGACACCTGCGCCCAGCTGCTCTTCATCCAGAACGGCTCACCGACGATCGGCTTGCCCACCGAGTGCGCCGCCGTCTGCCCGCAGTGAATCACGCGCCGCCGACGCCGGCCGCGCGCCGGAACGTGCGCGCGTAGGCGCCGTCGGCGGCGAGGAGCGCCGCGTGCGTGCCGCGCTCGACGACGCGGCCGTGATCGAGCACGACGATCTCGTCGGCGTGGCGCACCGTCGCCAGGCGATGGGCGATGACGAAGCTGGTGCGGCCGGCGCGCAGGCGGGCCAGCGCCGCCTGCATGCGCGTCTCCGTGACGACGTCGACGGAGCTGGTCGCCTCGTCGAGGATCAGGATGCGCGGGTCAGCGAGCATCGCGCGCGCGAAGCAGATCACCTGACGCTGCCCGAGCGATAGACGGGCGCCGTTCTCGCCCACCTCGGTCGCGAAGCCGGCCGGCAGCGCGTCGATCAGCGCCTCGACGTCCAGCGCGCGCGCCGCGGCGCGCACATCCGCGTCGCTGGCGTCCGGCCGTCCCACCCGGATGTTGTCGGCGACGGTGCCGGCGTAGAGGAAGTTATCCTGCGTGACGCAGGCGATGTGGCGGCGCAGCGACGGTCCCGACACGGCCGCGAGATCGCGCCCGTCGACGGCGACGCGGCCCTCCGTCGGCAGGTACAACTTCGCGACAAGGCTGGCGAGCGTGCTCTTGCCGCTGCCGGTGGCGCCCACCAGCGCGACGGTCCGACCCGCCGGCACCGCGAGGTCGACCCCGCTCAGCACCGGCCGCCCGGCCTCGTAGGCGAAGCCGACGCCGTCGAGGCCCACCGCCCCCTCGACGCGATCGAGGGCGACGGCGCCCGGCGCGTCCTCCCAGTCGGGGCGCGTGTCGAGCAGCGCGAACACGCGCTCGGCGCCGGCCATCGCGGCGAGCGCCTGGTTGTACTGGTTGCCGAGGTTCGGGATCGCCGCGAACAAGCCATTCGACAGGAACAGGAACTGGATCAGCGCCGCCAGCGGCACGCCGCCGACGAGAGCCTGGTAGCCGCCCACCACCAGCACCAGCGACAGGAACAGCTGGCCGTTCCATTCCAGCAGCGGCTGGATGATGGCGCCGTGGCGCGCGGCGCCCATGTTGAAGCTCGCGTGATCGTGGACCAGCGCCGCGAAGCGCTCGGCGCTGGCCGCCTCGCGCGCGAAGCTCTGGATCTCGCGGATGCCGGCCACGCTCTCGGCCAGCGTCGCGGTCACGCGCGAGAAGCTCTCCTGCTGATCGCGATGCGCCTGGCCCAGCCGCCCGCGCAGCCGCCGGACCAGCGTCCACACGCCCGGGACCATGATCGCGACGACAAGGAACAGGCGCCAATCGTAAAAGATCATCAGCCCCGCCGAGATCAGCGCCGTCCCCGCCTGCACCGTCGAAACGAACGCGACGTCCTGTACGCCGATGCGCACGACGTCGATGTCCGAGGTGATGCGGGCGACCAGCCCGCCGACGGGCGCGCGCGAGAAGAAGCTCATCGGCATCCGCATCAGGTGGGCGTACACGGCGTCGCGCAGGTCGTGCACGACGGCTTCGCCCAGGCGCAGCGCGAAACGCGCGCGGTAGACGAAACAGATCTCCGTGAAGGCCGCCAGCGCGAGAAAGCCGATGATGCCCGTGACCGTGCCGGCGGCGTCGCGGCGCGCGATCGGCCCCGACAGCACGCGCGCCATCGCCCACGTCACGAACGGAAGCTGGATCGCGCGCAGCACGACGATCGCCGACAGCGCGTTGCGCATCCGTGCGTAGCGCCGCGTGTAACCGTAGAGCCGGCGGACGATCCCCCAGTCCAGCGGCCTCTGATCGGGGCTCACGTGTCCGCTCCCAGGCTGTGCAGCGCGGCCGCGCGCGCGTAGAGGCCGCCCGCGCCGATCAGGGCCGCGTGCGGCCCGCGCTCGACGATGCGGCCCGCGTCGAGCACGCAGATCTCGTCGGCGGCGCGCAGCGCCGAGAAGCGGCTGGTCACCAGGATCGTCGTGCGCCCGTGGCGGGCCGCCTCGATCGCGGCCAGCACCTCGTCCTCGGTGTGGACGTCGATCGCGCTTGTCGGATCGTCCAGCAGCAAGATCGGCGGGTCGAGCAGGATCGCGCGCGCGATCGCCAGCCGCTGCCGCTGCCCGCCTGACAGGTTGTGCCCGGCTTCTTCGATCGGCGTGTCGTAGCCGCGTGGCAACTCGGCGATGAAGGCGTGGGCGCCGGCCGTGCGCGCGGCGCGCTCGATCGCGTCGCGCGTGGCGGCGGGATGGCCGAAGGCGATGTTGTCGGCGACGGTGCCGCGAAACAGCAGGCTCTCCTGGAAGACGACGCCGATGTTGCCGCGCAGGACGCCCAGGTCCAGCGCGCGCACGTCGACGCCGTCGATCAGGACGCGCCCGCGGACCGGATCGTCGAAGCGCGAGACAAGGCCGAGCAGGGTGCTCTTGCCCGCGCCGGTCGCGCCCACGAACGCCACGCAGCGCCCGGGCTCGACCGCGAAGTCGATCTGATCGAGGGCGAGCCGGGCGTCCAGCGCCAGCCGGTCAGATCCGTGCCCGAAGCTGACCTCCTCAAAGCGGATCGCGCCGCGGCAGGCAGCGAGGGGCGCCGGCGTCGCAGGCGGCTGGACGTCGATCGGCGCGTCCAGGACCTCGAACACGCGGCGCGCGGCGGTCACGCTCTGTTCCAGCGTGTTCACGATCGCCGCCATGCCGGTGATCTGCGTCGAGAACTGCTGCAGCAGGCCCGCGAACACGACCAGCTGCCCCAGCGTCATCGCGTCGCGCGCGACAAGCGCCCCGCCGTAGCCGAGCAGGATGGCGATGCTGATCGCGGTGATGAACGATACCGTCGGTCCGAAGCGGCTGACGCGCCGGAAGATCGCTTCCTGCTGATCGCGCACGGCCCGGTTGTGGCGGCGGAACCGCTCCAGCTCCTGCGCCTCGGCGCCGAACGTCTTGGTGACGCGGATGCCCTTCACGCCCTCGGACATCGCCAGCACCATCGCGTCGGACAGCGCGCGGTTACGCTCGTACGCGGGGCGCGCCCAGCGCGAGAACCAGCTTGTCGCCAGCCACAGCAGCGGTGTCGGCGCCAGGCACGCCAGCGTCAGCCCGACGTGCACGTGGACCATGTACGCGACGTAAATCGCGAGCGTGAACGCCAGCAGCGCCCCTTGCAGCAAGACGCCGTCGACAAACGAGCGCAGGGACTGCACGTCGGCGGTGACGCGGTTGATGATCGAACCCGAGGCGTTGCGCTGGAAGAACCCGTGACCGAGGCGCAGCAGCTTGTCGAACACGCGCGCGCGCAGCGCGGGCACCAGGTCGATGTGAATCAAGCGGCCGGTCGCGAGGGCCGTTCCATAGACGACGCGCGCGCGCAGCGTCGCCAGCAGCAGCGCGGTCGCGACGACGGTGATCAGCACGCGCGCCGGCGACCATCCGGCGGGCGGCGCGAGACCGTACGGCCAGCGCACGGGCGGCGCCGCCGGATCCACCGCGTGGCGCACGACGTCTACGGCGAGGCCGCTGCCGCCGAGCGCGCCCAACGCGAGCGCCAGCGACGCGAGCTGGCCGGCGAACACGCGCAGGCAGACCGCGCGGTAGTCCCACGCCAGCGCGAGCAGGCGCGCGAGCGCGCCGCGTCGACCGCCGTCAGGCATCCGGCAGCGCGAACGGCAGGCCCTCGGGCCAGGTCTGCTCCGCCTCGAAGCCCAGCACGCGGCGCGCCGGCTCCATGTCGAACACGCGCTCGCCGCCGCGGCTGGCGGCGTAGACGATCTCGAACGTGATGCCGGACGCCTCCACCGCCGCCGCCAGGGCGCGCGCGCCGTCGGCGCGGCTGACATAGCAGTCGAAGATCTTCAGCGACAGCATGTGGCGGGCCTCGTCCGGATTGCGCACCATCCAGCCGAGGCGCACGGCGATGACGCTCATGCCGAAGCGGCGCGCGTAGAGCTCGCCCATCTCCTCCGCCCACACCTTCGTCAGCGCGTAGTGGTTGGGGGGGCGCCGTTCGTTGACGCCCGCCGGGCGCGGCGGATCGCTCCAGCCCGCCACGATCATCATCGAGCTCGCGAGCACGACGCGCCGAACGTTTGCCTCGCGCGCCGCGTCCATGACGTTGTAGAGGCCGATGACGTTCGGCCCCAGCAGCTCCGGAAACGGCCGGTCGTGCGGCTCCGCCGCGAGGTGGACGATCGCGTCCATGCCGCGCGTCGCGGCACTGACCGCCACGGCGTCGGCGACGTCGGCGACCACCGCATCGTCCAGATCGGGCGTCGGCGCGCGATCGAATCCGCGCACGACGTGACCGCGCCGCCGCAGCTCCGCGCACAGCGGGCGCCCGACGGTGCCCGCGGATCCGGTGACCAGGATCTTCGACATCGGGGGCAGTCTAACGCCAGACCCGCTCGCCCTCGCCCATCGGCGAGACCTCGTCCCAGGACAGCTCGCGCACGGGTGCGCCGGCGGACGCCGGCACGGCGAACCACGCGCGCCGCGGCGGCCGCAGATCCCCGAAGCACACGCGGACGACGGTCTCGTCTTCCGTGCGCCGGACGATCCAGGCGCCGAACCCGGCGTGACCGCGGCTGTCGCGAAACGCCGACAGCGCCCGCCGCTCCGCATCTCGAACCCGCGCGTTCTCCGCGCGCCAGCGACGGAACCAGGCGATCACGCCGGCGGCGCCTTCCACGACGCGGAGCCGATCGCCTGCTCCCAGTTGTCGCCGTCGAACGGAACGACCGGCAGCGCGTCGACGTCGACATTTTCCAGGCAGCGGACGTTGACGTCGATCTTGTCGGGATCGGAACGCGGCACGTAGAACGGGTGGATGCCGCAGTGGCGGCAGAACTGGTGCTTGGCGATCCCGGTGTTGAACCGGTAGACGGTCAGATCGTCGGCGCCCGACAGAAGCTCGAACTGCGCGTGCGGCACGATCACGTGCAGGATGCCCTTCTTCCGGCAGATCGAGCAGTTGCATCGGATGACAGCATCCAGCGTGGCCGTCACGCGAAAGCGCACGCGTCCGCAGTGGCAGCTTCCTTCGTAGGTCTGCATGGCCTTCCTCCATCCGATAGGGCTCGCATCAGTCGTGCTCGCGCCCGTCGAAGATCCAGAGCGGCTCGGTCGCGCCGGCGCGAACGAAGCCGAGCCGCTTGTAGAAATCGATGGCGCGGCCGTCGGCGATCAGCGCCTGCTGATGAAAACCGCGGTAGCGCGCCATCATGCGCTTCATCAATTCGGTCCCGATGCCGCGGCCCTGATAGTCGGGATGCACGACCATGTGCGGGAAGTAGACGACCAGGTGACCGTCCGAGATCGCGTTGCCGAGACCAACCAGCGTCGCCTCGTCCCAGGCCGTGATCAGCGAATGCGAGCCGAGCAGGCCCTTGTGTAGCGCCTCCGGCTTGTCGGCCGACGACCAGTCCACCGATCGATAGAGCGCGAGGACGTCGGAGATCGGCGGCTTCGCGTCGTCGCTGTAACGGATCGGCATGCGTCGAACATTAGCGCGACAGCCGGAAAATTCAGGCACTCGATGCGCGAGCGTGCACGGCGATCATGCGCAACTTGCGCAATGATCGCCCAAACGCCTGCGCCAGCGCCCGCTATTTTCGGGCCTGCGCCGGTCCGGTGGTTGCAACGTCGCCCGCCAAGGCGACAATCGCGGCACTGGATGGCGACATTG
>DATMZL010001422.1:0-5847 GCA_035607075.1 Polyangia bacterium | reverse complement strand
CGTCATCGCCGTGCCCTCGTCGCTTCTGAACGGGAAACAGTCGCCGTTCTGCGGACAGGCCGCCTCGCACTCGGTCGGCGTGGCGTAGCGCCGCTTGATGAAAGCCGCGAGCCGCGCGGCGCGTTCGGGCGACACGGTGTCGTTCGGCCCGCCGCCTCCCCCGCCCTGGTGCTTCCGCGCGTCGCCCGGGCGGTGCTTGCGCCGCAGGAGCATCCTGTTCTCGGTCGGCAGCTCGGCGAGGTTCGCGAAGGTCCGCTTCATCTCGGCGGTCGTGGCCTCGTAGTTGTCGTCCTCCGACGTCAATTCCCAGCGGCTCGTTGTCTCCGTGAAGAACACCCCCCACTTGGACTCCGACGTGGCATCGGCGAAGTAGTCGCCCAGGTAGTAGGCGGTGTCAGCGGCCAGAAGGAAACCACCCGGCGGATCCCCCCACGCCTCCCTGTATTTCCTGATCGTGCCGTGTCCGTCGATGAAGGCCACGTCGACGAGCGCGCATCGTCCGGGTTTGGCGGCGACGACCTGAACCCGATTGTCACGCACGAATCGAATGAGGTACTCGCTGCCGTCGTCGCAGCGCAGGACGAAGCCGATCGTCTGGGCGGTTTCCCTTCCAAGGGCCGTCTTTGGCACGTCGATGTGAAGGCGGCCGTAAAAGTAAGCGCGGCCCGGCGTGGGCATGTCGTCTGGTTTCAAATTACGGTGGGCGCAGCCCGCTGCGACCATCACGCCGAACAGGCCAATCGTCAGCAGCCTTGGAGAACGGAGACCTGTCACGACCACGGACCCGAGCGTAACAAAAGTCGGCCCGATGGAACCGAATTGCGGTCTCGTTCGTTTCGGCCTATGCGTGGACGCGCATGCAATCTGGCGACAGCGCCGCCTTTCCCCTGCCCGGGTCGGGACCGGGCGCATCCGGCTGGGCACGGCCACGCCGATGATCGACCGTCGCGACCGTGGCAGTCTCGGCGAGGCGGCGATCGCGCACCTCGACGCGCTCTACAACCACGCCCGGCATCTGACCGGGACCGATGCGGACGCGGACGAGCTGGTGCAAGAGACCTACGCCCGGGCGCTCGCGCGCGCGAACACCTTCGGTGGCGGAAACCTGAAGGCGTGGTTGTTCACGATCCTGCGCAACACCTTCGTCGACGGTTACCGGCGGAGGCAGCACGCGGCGCATACGCCGGCGGCAGACGCCGACCTCAGCGACGGGACGGCCGAAGAACCGACCCTGCTCGATGACGCGGAGCTCGGACGGCTGCGACGCGTGGTCGGCTCCGAGATCGAGGCGGCGCTGGCGAGCATCGCCCCGGAAGCACGCGCGATCATCTTGCTGGAGGTCGAAGGGTTCACCGAGACGGAGATCGGCGAGGTGCTCGACTGTCCGGTCGGGACGGTGAAGTCACGGCTGTCGCGGGCGCGCGCGCTCTTGCGTGTAAAGCTGAAGGACTACGCGAGGTCATCCCATGGCGAGTGACACCGACGACAAACGAGCCGAGCAAGCCCAGCAAGTCGAGATCGACGCCGCGCTGGACGCGGCGCTGGCCCGCTTGCCGCGCCACGCGGCCCCGGCGGCGCTGGCGCGGCGCCTCCGGCAGCAGGTGCTCGAGCCCCGGCCGCCTCGGCCGGCGCGCGGTTGGATCGCACCGCTCGCCAGCGCGTTCGCCGCGGCGGCGCTGGTCGTCCTGGTCGTGCGCTTCGTGCCCCCGGCGCGCGACGCCGGCGTTGCCATGCCGACGAGCGCCGAGATGGTCACCGAGGCGGTGAACGATCACATCCGCGTCGTGTCCAGCTCCCGCCCCGTCGAGATCGAGAGCGGCGGCATCCACCAGGTCAAGCCGTGGTTCACGGGCCGCCTGGACTTCGCGCCGCGGGTCGCCTTCTCGGGCGACGACGAGTTCCCGCTGGTCGGCGGCAGCGTCGGCTATTTCCGCGACCGGAAGGCGGCGGTGTTCGTGTTCAAGCGGCGCCTGCACGTGATCACGCTACTCGTGTTTCCGGCGGCCGGCCTCCCCTGGCCGGCGAGCGGGCTGGTTCCGGTGGGCGGGCTCTCTGTCAGCGAGCAGGCCGCGCGCGGCTTTTCCGTGCTGCTGTGGCAGGACGCCGGCCTCGGCTACGCGCTGATCTCCGACGTCAACCGCCACGACCTCGAGGCGCTGGCGGCCCGGATCAATCCCGAGCCCTGATCCGCGGGCGGGAACCGATCGCCCGCACCGTTCGTTGCAACGGACGGAGGTGACAAATGCTCGACCGTCGCGACATTCTGAAACTGATGGGCGTGGGCGGGGTGGTCTTCGCGTCCGGCCTGACCGGCGCCGCGAAGAAATCCGCGAACGACAACGCCGACTTCTTCTTCCTGCAGCTCTCGGACACACACTGGGGCTACTCCGGCGTGTCGAACCCCGAGGCAGACGTGACGCTGAAGAAGGCGATCGCGACGATCAACGCTGTCGCCGCCACGCCCGACTTCATCGTGTTCACGGGCGATCTCACGCATACGACCGACGACCTCGCCACCCGCAACAAGCGGATGACCGAGTTCAAGGAGATCGTCTCGGGCCTGAAGACGAAGGCCCTGCACCTCATGCCCGGCGAGCACGACGCCGCTAAGGACAGGGGCGGCGCGTTCCGTGCGCACTTCGGTGAAACCCACACCGCGTTCGACCACAAAGGCGTTCACTTCGTCACGCTCGACAACGTGTCCGATCCCGAAGGGGCAGTCGGCGCCGCGCAGATCGACTGGCTCGCGGCCGATCTGAAGAAGGTCGGCCCGGACGCGCGCGTCGTCGTGTTCACGCACCGGCCGCTGTTCGATCTCTATCCGCAATGGGAGTGGTCGACCAAGGACGGCGCCAAGGTGATCGACGTGCTCATGTCCCACAAGCACGTGACCGTGTTCTACGGCCACATCCACCAGGAGCATCACCACCAGACCGGGCACATCACCCATCACGCCGCCCGCTCGCTGGTGTTCCCGCTGCCCGTCGCCGGTTCGGTCCCGAAGAAGGTGCCCCTCGCCTGGGACCCCGCCGCGCCGTTCGCGGGGCTCGGCTACCGCCGGGTCGACCTGGGCGCCTCACCGGCGGCTGACCCGCGCGCGAAGGAGCTTCCCGTCGTGAAGCCCGCAAGCTGACCATCGGCCGCGCGCGCTCAGGTCAGGCCGGCGAGCGGCCCCAACCCCGCCAGCCGCGAATCGCCGAACGACGTGACGTCCGAGAAGCCCATGTACTGGTGGCAGGTGATCAGCATGTCCGAGAACGACTGCTTGTTCGCGAAGTCGATGTAGCGCCCGCGCCGGAAGGCGTTGTCGGCCTTGCCCGCGAAGACGACGAGGTTGTTGTTGATGGCGTGCGTGTCGCCCTGGGCCAGCTCGTTCCAGTGGACGACCAGCGTCTTGTCCCACAAGGTGCCGTCACCGTCGGGCGTCGCCTTCAGCGCTTCGTAGAGCTTCAGGTTCTGCGTCCACAGGTACTTGTGGATCGTCCGGATCTTCGCGAACGCGTCGGTCGTGTTCTGGTGGCTGATGTCGTGGTGGCCCTCGGTCATGCCCAGGTTCGTGTAGATGCGGTTGCTCGTGTTGCCGCTCCAGTTGAACTGGACGACGCGCGTCAGGTCGCACGCGAACGCCAGCGCCGTTATGCGGAAGAAAAGCTCGCCGATCACGGCGTGGTTCGCGTCGTTGTACGCGTCGACGGGCGTGCCGAGATCGGCGGGCTTGCAGCCCATCGTCGGGACCGGCGTGCCGGTCATACCCTGCAGCGTGCGCTCGATGTCGCGCAGCGACGTCATGTGCAGATCCAGCTTCTCCTTGTCCTTGGCGCCGACCCGGGTCGACAGCGTGTTCGCCTCGGCGAGCACCAGGTCCAGCGCCGACTGCTTCTTGAGGAGGCGCTTCTGGATCGCAGCCTGCGCCGTCGCGTCCGTCGGCGTGAACATGAAGATGCGCGCGTACGCGGCGTAGGGATCCGTCTCGGGCGGGATCGGGTTCTGCGTCCCCACCGGGCCGGCGTGCGAATGCAGGTTCCAGATGTCGTTCCGCTTGCCGCCCACCCGATAGACGAGGTGCCGGTACGGGAGGGTCGGGTTCGCGGCGAGGACCATGTCGCCGATCGACCGGTCCGCGCTGGGGCCCAGGACGAAGCCAATCGTCGTGTCGGCACCGCCGATCGGGTACGAACCCGTGCCCGACGGCCAGGGCGCGAGCGCGCTGCCGCCCTGCTCGTGGTTGTCGGCGACGGAGCCCGCGGGCAGCTTGCCGAACTTCTTGTCCAGCTTGTTGAGGATCAGCAGGTCCTGCCGGTACGGCTCGAGCGGCGCCAGGAACTCGCCGAACACGAAGTTCGTCTCGCCCACCGTCGTGAAGCGGGTCGCGATCTCGTCGCCGTTCGCCTGGAAGGCGAAGATGATGCGCCGGGGCGTCGCCACCGCCTGGGCGCGCGCCGCGCGCGGCCGCATCGCCTCCAGGAACGGCAGGCCCAGCGCGACGCCCGCGGCCCCGCGCAGCAGCGTGCGCCGCGACAAGCGTTTCGGAAAAACCAGCGGCTTCATCTTCATGGCGTCACCCCCCGGTAGAGGAAGGCGTCTGTTCTCGTCAGCGCGACGAGCAGCTCGGTGAGGTTGTTGCCCGCGCCCTTGAAATCGACGAGCAGGCGCGCCAGCGAGCACGCGTCCGCTTGCTCGACCTCACGCCCGTAGAAGAAGCGGAAGTTGTTGGTGACGTAGCAGCCGCGAACCTGTTCGCTCTGCGCCAGCCGCTGCCCCAGCTCCGCCGGGTTCGCCACCGGACCGTTCGCGTCCTGCGTCCCCGACACCTCGCTGGCGAGCACGACCGGCAGGCCCAGCTCGTCGACCGTGCGCGCGCGGCCCACGGCGTCGAAGCCTTCGAACACGACGCCGATCGGATCCATCAGGTTGTGGCAGCCGGCGCACGACGCGACCGTGCGGTGCTGCTCCAGCCGCTGGCGCTGCGAGACGCCCGTCGCGGTCTTGTCGAGGCTGGAGAGATCGACGTCGGGCGGCGGCGCCGGGACGATCTGGCACAGCACGTCCGTCCGGATCTTGAGGCCGCGCCGCACGATCGACGTCCGCGTCGCCTTGTCGTGCGCCAGCAGCATCCCCTGCGTCAGCACGCCCGCGCGCCCCGGCGCGTCGACCCGCTCGTACGTCGAGGTGGCAGGGCCGCTGAGGCCGTAGTGCGTGGCGAGGGCCGCGTTCGCGAACGTGTACGGCGCGGTGAAGAGCGCATCGAACGTCCCGCCCGACGTGAGGAGATCGGCGGCGAACGCGCGCGTCTCGCCCTGCAGCAGCGCCGGCAGCGTCGGGTCGAGATTCGGGTAGACGGAGGTGTCGCGAACGATGTCGGTCAGCGTGTCGGTGTCCAGCCACTGCTCGAAGTAGTCGAGCAGGCGCGTGCCCTTGGGATCGGAAAGGAGACGGCGGGCCTGCGCTTCGATCTGCGCGGGCGTTGCGAGCTCGCCCGCGGCGGCCGCCGCGAACAGCGCGGCGTCCGGCATGCTCTGCAAGTAGATGTACGAGAGACGCGAGGTGATCTCGTGTTGCGTGGGCTTCGCGTAGTTGCCGGTCGGCGTCGAACCGAGCTCGAAGCGGTAGAGGAACTGCGGCGACTGCAGCATCGCGAAGACGATCCACTCGATGCCCGTCTTGAAGTCGTAGCCGCTGGAGATCGCTTTGTCGTAAAGCCCCTTGTAGCGGGCCGTGTCGTCGGCGGCGAGCGGCCGGCGGTAGACCTGCTTGCCGAACGAATTGATGAACGCGGTCGCGCAGGTGGCGTCCTGCGTTCCGTTCGCGCAGGCCACGAAGTTGGTGGCGCCGGCGGCCGTCTCGGCG
>DATMZL010000648.1:0-2267 GCA_035607075.1 Polyangia bacterium | reverse complement strand
GGGATAGGGAGGAGAAACTCATGATGGATCGCCTCGCTGCTTGGGCGACCGCACTCGTGGGGCGGCTCGAGGGCGACGAGGGTCAGACCTTTGTCGAGTACGCGCTGATCCTGGCTGTGGTCGTCGTGGCCGTGCTGCTCGCCGTCACGTGGACTGGCCTCGGCACCGCCATCCAGAACGCGATCACGCAGGTCAGCAACGCGATCGGCGCGTAAGCGATCGATCAACCGACAGAGCCTCCGCCGAGCGGGCGGAGGCTCTGTCCGGATCTCACCGACATGAAGACGACCACTCACACCCGAATTTCGAGGCTCCGCGGCGAGCAGGGCCAGAGCATGGTCGAGTTCGCCGTCGTCCTCCCGATCATCGTCATGCTCTTGCTGGCGATCTGGCAGCTGGGGGTCGGCTTCCACAACTACCTCGCGATCACCGACGCGGCCCGCGTCGGCGCGCGCGCGGCCGCGGTGAACCGGGCTTCGGCAACGGGGCCTTGCCAGTCGGCCAAGAACGCGATCCAGGCGACCGTGTCGACCGCGCAGTGGAGCGTCATCTCCACGCGCATCACATGCACGCCGGCCACGCCGGGCGCGGTCGGCACCGCGTACACGATCTCGATCGCGTACCCGATCACGATCAACGTCTTCTTCAGCCGCACCGGCACCTTGACCGCGAGCGCGACGGAGCGTCTCGAATGAACGGGCTTCGGACACGGATGCGCAGCGACTCGGGCCAGGCCATGGTGTTCATCGTCTTCGCGCTGATGGGGCTCGTCTTGATGGCAGGTCTCGTGATCGACGGCGGGTCCTGGCGCCGCACGCAGCGGCAGGTCCAGACCGCTGCGGATGCGGCGGCGCTCGCCGGCGCGCAGGACCTGCCGATCGATGCGACCGCGAGCACGACCGCGGTCAATTACGCGCAGCAGAACATGAGCGGCATTGCCGCGCCGACCGTCACGTTCCCGACCGACGCTCCGTGTGTCGCACACGCGTGCATCGACGTCCGCGCCGCGAAGCCGGTGTCGGGCATCTTCCTGGCGGCGATCAACGCGACGGCGCGGGCGCACGCTCGCGCCATGGTGAGCGTGCCGTCGATGATGAAGAACGTCGCTCCCGTGGCGGTCAAGAACACCGTCGCCTGCGCGGTCACCAACCCCGCCTGCTACGGCCAGACGGTCACGCTTACCTTCGACGAGAGCAACGTCAGCTCGAGCAACATCGGCCTGATCGACCTGTCGTGCCACTCGACGTCCTCGACGGCCTGTCCTTCGAATGCCGGGATCGGCGGCAGCCAACTGAAGGACTGGATCGAGACCGGCTACGCCGATGCGCTGCCGGCGAACCAGTGGTACAACGTGAAGACCGGTGAGACGATCGGCCCTGTGAAGCAGGGGTTCAACGACCGCGTCGGCGTCGCGCTCTTCTTCCCCGTCTTCGACACGGTCGCGACCTCCGGCGGGAGCGCCTACTACTTCCACATCATCGGTTGGGCCGCGTTCGTGATCGACCCGACAGGCGTTACCTGGACGTCTCAGAAGCGCCAGTTGACCGGCCACTTCGTGACCTACACCGCGACCGACCTCGCCGCCGGCGACCCCATCGGGGGCGCCACCGACTTCGGCGTGCACGTCATCACGCTCACCCAATGAAACTGGAAAGGAACCTGCTGTGACGAAATCCCGACTTCGAAATCTCGCGCTGCCGATCGGGCTTGCCGTGCTCGCCGCGGTGCTCGTCGGCCTTTACGTCATCAGTTACCGCAACAGCGTCAACCACGGCGCCAACCTCGAGAAGGTGCTCGTGGCGACACGCGACATCCCCGCCGGGACGGACGGGGCGTCGGTTGCCGGCGGCGGGTACCTGAAGGAGCAGACGGTGCCGCAGCGCGCGGTCGTTCCGGGCGCGATCGTGAGCGCGTCGCCGCTGACCAGCCTGGTCGTGTCCGGCACGATCTACAAGGGCGAGCAGGTCACGCTGCGGCAGTTCAAGCCGATCGCGCAGGGCGGCATCTTCGCCAAGTTCTCCGGCAAGGAGCGCGTGGTGGTCGTCCCCGGCGATCCGAACCAGCTGCTCGCGGGCACGGCGTCGGACGGCGATCACGTCGACGTCGTCGCGAACACGAAGTACACCCTCGGCGGGATCAACCGCGCGACGAGCCGCGTCATCCTGCAGAACCTGCTCGTCCTGAAGGCGGCGACCGGATCTGGCTCCGGAGGCGTCGCCGGCGCGCAGACGGCGACCGCCACGCTCGTGATGACCGACAAGCAGAGC
>DATMZL010000827.1:0-6521 GCA_035607075.1 Polyangia bacterium | reverse complement strand
ATCTCGTAGCCACCCGACGTGTGGACGGTCAGCAGCTCGGCGTCGTTGCGCGCCGCCGACGCGACCGCCCGCGCCACCGTCTCCGGAATGTCGTGAAGCTTGAGGTCGAGGAACACGCGCCCGCCGCGCGACCGCACCGCTTCGATGGCGCGCTCGCCCTCGCCCAGGAACAGCTCCAGCCCGACCTTGTAAAACACCGGCCGGCCGCCCAGCCGATCGAGCAGCTTGTTCAGACCCGCCAGATCTGGAACGTCGAGCGCAACGATCACGCGCTCGCGCGCGGGGATGTCATGCGCGACCTTCATGACCCACGCTCCGCGCGGACCGCGGTCGTCACCGTCTTCACGACGTCATCTATCTTCATCTTCACCACCTCCGTCGCATTTCGCCGCTTCACCTCGACGACGCCCTCCGCCAGGCCCTTCTTGCCGACGGCGATCCGGAACGGCAGTCCGATCAGGTCGGCGTCCTTGAACTTCACACCCGCGCGCTCGTTGCGATCGTCGTACAGCACCTCGATGCCGGCCGCGGTCAGCTCGTCGTAGATGCGCGTCGCCGTCGCGACCACGTTCTGGTCGTCCTGCTGCAGGTCCAGCACGGCGACCTCGTAGGGCGCCAGCGGCACCGGCCACACGATGCCGTCCTTGTCGTGGCTCTGCTCGATCGCCGCCGCCACGATGCGCGTGACGCCGATGCCGTAGCAGCCCATCTCCGCCGGGACTTCCTTGCCCCCCGCGTCCAGGAACGTCACGCCCATCGGCTTCGAGTACTTCGTCCCGAGGAAGAACACCTGGCCGACCTCGATGCCGCGATACGCCTTCAGGTGGCCCTTGTCGCAGCGCGCGCAGGCGTCGCCGGCCGCCGCCGAGCGATAGTCGCCGCACATCGTGGGCGTGAAGTCGCGCTCGAGGTTGACGCCGGTCAGGTGCGCGTCGGCCTCGTTGGCGCCGACGACGAAATCCGACATTGCGCAGACCTCGACGTCGCAGGTGATCGGTACCTTTAAACCGACCGGCCCCGCGAAACCGACAGGCGCGCCCGTGACTTCTTTGACGGCGGCGTCGGTCGCCAGCACGATCTGGGTAGCGCCCAGCGCCTTCTTCAGCTTGATCTCGTTGACGTCGCGGTCGCCGCGCACGAGGACGGCCACCGGCTTGCCGTCCGCCAGGTAGATCAGCGTCTTCACCAGCTTGTCGGGCGGCACCTTCAGGAACGCCGATACGTCGGCGATGCTGTGCTTGCCCGGCGTGGCGACCTTCGTCTTCTCGGCAGTCGGATTCGTGCCGCCCTTGGGGGCGCGCGCCACCGCCTGTTCGACGTTGGCGGCGTAGTCGCAGTTGTCGCACGCGACAAGCGCGTCCTCGCCGGTCTCGGTCAGCACCTGGAACTCGTGCGACAGCGAGCCGCCGATGTTACCGGTGTCGGCCTCGACGGCTCGGAACGCGAGCCCGCAGCGCGTGAAGATGCGCTGGTACGTCTCGTACATCCGCTTGTACTCGCGCTGCGCGTCGGCCACGTCGACGTGGAACGAGTACGCGTCCTTCATGATGAACTCGCGCCCGCGCATCAACCCGGCGCGCGGCCGCAGCTCGTCGCGGAACTTGGTCTGGATCTGGTAAAGGTTCAGCGGCAGCTGCCGCCAGCTGCGCACCTCGCCGCGCACCAGCGCCGAGATCACCTCCTCGTGCGTCGGGCCGATGACGAAGTCACCGCCCTTGCGGTCCTTGAAGCGAAGCAGCTGGTCGCCGTAGTTCTGCCAGCGCCCCGATTCCTTCCACAGCTCGCCGGGGATAACCGCGGGCAGGAAGACCTCGGAGGCGCCCGAACGATCCATCTCCTCGCGGATGATGCGTTCGACTTTTTTCACGACCCGCCAGCCGAGCGGCAGGAACGAGTAGATACCAGCCGCGACCTTGCGCAGGTAGCCGCCGCGCACCATGAAGATGTGCGACGGGACCTCTGCCTCCGAAGGCGCTTCCTTGAGGGTCGGGACCAACGTTTGCGACTGGCGCATATTCAGGTGCCGACGTCTTAACATACGGACATGGGCCTCGCCGAATACAACCGGAAGCGGAACTTCCGGATCACCCGCGAGCCGCCGGGGGACGCCGCTCCGGCGAAGCCTCGCGCCGACGCCGGCGGCGCGTACTTGATCCAGAAGCACGCCGCCCGGCGGCTGCACTACGACTTCCGCCTGGAGCTGAACGGCGTGCTGCTGAGCTGGTCGATCCCCAAGGGACCCAGCCTGGATCCGCGCGAGAAGCGGCTGGCCGTTCACGTCGAGGATCACCCGCTCGCGTACGGCGACTTCGAGGGCATCATCCCGAAGGGGCAATACGGCGGCGGCACCGTCCTGCTGTGGGACCGCGGCACCTGGGAGCCGCAGGAGGATCCGGTCGCCGGCTACGCCAAGGGAAACTTCAAGTTCATCTTGAAGGGTGAGAAGCTTCATGGCGGATTCGCGCTGATCCGGCTGGGGGGCGCCCGGGCCAAGGCGGAGGGCGACAAGGCCTGGCTGCTCATCAAGGAACGCGACGCCCAGGCGAGCGACGCCGGCCCCGACCTGACCGCGACGCGCCCCGAAAGCGTGGTCAGCGGCCGGACGATGGAGGAGATCGCCGCCGACAAGCGCAGCGTGTGGCATTCCAAGCAGTCGCACGTCGACCAGGCGGGTACGCCGGGCGCGCGCACAGCCAAGCTGCCCGCCCGCCCGCGGCCGCCGCGCGCGGTCACGCGCCGCAAGCCGCCCGAGGGCGACGACTGGCTGCACGAGATCGCGCTGCCGGGGCTGCGCGTGCTGGCGCGCAACGAGCGCAGCAACATCCAGCTGTTCTCGGACCGGGGCACGCCGCTGCCCGCGAAGGCGGCGCGCAAGGACCGCCCGATCGGCGACGTCGTCCGGATGCTGCCGGCCGAGACGCTGATGGTCGACGGCGTGGTGGCGCCGCTCGGTCCGGGCAGCGACAAGCTGGCCTACTTCCTGAACGACTTGATGTACCTCGACGGCCAGGACCTGACGCGCGTGCCGCTCGAGCGGCGGAAAGCGCTGCTGGAGGAACTGGTGCGGCGCGCGGGTGAGGAATCGATCCGCTACGTCGAGCACATCGCGGGCGGCGGCGCGGATTTCTACCGCGAGGCGTGCCGGCTGGGGATCGAGGCGATGGTCTCGCGGCGGGCAGATTCGCGGTACGACGCGAAGGCGGGATGGGTGACGGTCGCGTGCAAGGGGAAGACGACGGGGAAGACGAAGACCCCTCTCCCTAACCCTCTCCCCGCTTCGCGGGGCGAGGGGACGAGAGCGCGGGGCGGAGGAGCAGGAGCCGGCCCCGCGACGGCAGCGCTGCCGAAGAATTTTCGGCTGACGCATCCCGAGCGGGTGCTGTGGCCGGATGTGGCGGGGGGGTTCAACAAGCTGCAGCTGGTGCAGTACTACCTGGCCGTCGCGGACTTCGTGGTGCCGCATATCGCGGGGAGGCCGCTGTCGCTGTTTCGGTGCCCGGATGGAATGCCGGCGGATCCGAACGCGGCGCCGGCCTGCTTCTTCATGAAGCATCCAGGACTGATGAAGCCGCGGTCGCTGGAGACGCATCGGATCCTCGCGCGGTCGAAGCCGGGGATCTACATGGTCGCGCGCGATCTCGCCGGGGTGCTGGAGATGGCACAGATGAGCATCCTCGAGATTCACCCGTGGAACGCGACGGCCGAGCAGATCGAATATCCCGACCGCATCATCTTCGACCTGGATCCCGATCCCGCGGTGCCGTGGGCGCGCGTCGTCGAGGGTGCGTTCGAGATCCGGCGGCGGCTCGCCGCGCTGGAGCTGGACAGCGTCGTCAAGACCACGGGCGGCAAGGGGCTGCATATCGTCGTCCCGTTCGTGGCTGCCAGCCACGTCACGTGGGACGACGCGTATGCGTTCTCGCGGGCGGTGTCGGAATGGCTGGCCCATGACCAGCCGAGCGGCTACGTGACCACGGTGTCGAAGACACGCCGGGTCGGGAAGATCTTCATCGATTACTTGAGGAATCACCGCGGCAACACCGCCATCGCGCCCTATTCGACGCGTGCCCGGCCGGGCGCACCCGTCGCCGTTCCGCTCGCGTGGGACGAGCTGACGGCCGACGTCGATCCCCGCGCCTTCACAGTCGAGACCGTCCCCGCGCGCGTCGCGGCGCTGAAGGAGGATCCGTGGGCGGCGACGATCGCGGCGAAGCAGCGGCTGAGCGCGAAGCTGCTGCGCGCGATCGTGAAGGTGTGAGTCACGCGGTGCAGACGCGGTTGCCGCCGGCGTCTTTCGCCTGGCGGAGGGCGGTCTCGGCGGCGGCGACGAGGGCGGCGGCGTCGAAGGCCGCGCCCGCGGATGCCAGGCCGATGCTGACCGTCAGGAAAGCGGCGTCGCGGCCGCCAGGAATCCGGAAGGGCTCGCCCGCGACGCGGCTCGCAAGGTGCTGCGCGAAGGCCAGCGCCTGCTCGGCCGACGCCGCCCAGCGGATGACGCCGAAGCGGTTGCTGTCGTAGCGGGCAAACGCGTCATCGGGCGCGAGGCCGGCGGCCAGCCGGCGCGCCAGCTTGCGCAACACGGAATCGCCGGCGGCGCGTCCCCAGCGCCGGTTGATCCATTCGACGCTGTCGCCCGCCACGACGATCACCGCGAGCCCGCGCTGCTCGCGCACGGACTGCTGCAACCACGCGCCCACGCGCTCCTCCAGATGATCTCGGTCGTGCTGCGTCTCGTCCGCCACGGGAAACGCCCTCCGCGAAAAAGAAAAGGGCGGTGCATCGGTGTTGCCTTCAGTGGGTTGTTCCGGGAGACCGCCCCATTGCCGCCCCCCGCGCCGACGCACCGCCCTGCCCAAAACGACGGTGCGCAATTTCGCCCGTCGCTACGTATCAGGCCCCCATTTATTCCCATAACAGAATCATACTTCCTGTTTTACGTCAAATTCGGACTAATTAGAGAAGTTTGCTGGGTTTATGTTGACGGTCGCCCCCGGGACCATGCGGCATGTCGCGAGGCCGTCGTGCCAGCATCCGCCAGCTGTTCGGCCGCCGCCTGCGCGCGCTCCGCCGCCTGCGGGGCTTCACCCAAGAAGAGCTCGGTGAGCGCTCCGACGTCAGCGGCAAGCTGGTCGGCCAGATCGAGCGCGGCACCGGCAACCCGACGCTGGAGGTCATCGTGGGTCTCGCCGACGCCCTGTCGGTCGAGCCGGCGGCGCTGCTGCAGTTCGAGGAGGATCGCGCTGGCGGCAGCGTCGAGCGCGCAGCCGGCGCGTTCGCGGCGCGGGAACAGGTGGCGCGCTATCTGGCGCGCAAGCCGTCCGCGGAGGTGGAGAAGGCGCTGCGCTTGCTGGAGGTCGCGCTCGGGGACGCGGAGAAGTAGCCGGCCCCCTCAGGGCAACGGTTTGATGTCGTCGCCGGTGACGACGTAGATGCGCGGGGGGTCGATGCGGCCGTGGTCGGGGCCGAAGCGCATGCTGCCCGTCAGGCCGTCGAACGTCCGCGAGCCGAGCGCCCCCAACACGTCGCCGCGCGTGTGCGCGCCGGACGCGGTCACGGCGCGGAACGCATTGGCGCCGTCGAACGCGTAGGCCTCGGTCGCGTGCGGATCCGATCCGTACGCCGCGCGGTAGGCGTCCACGAACGCCCGCGCGCGCGTGTCGCTCTCCGCGGCGTAGAAGCCGGGCGACAGCAGCGCGCCCTGGACGTAGCGGCCCGCGTTCTGGAGCAGGCGCGGCGACAGCTCGCCCGCCGTCGACAGCAACAAGACGTTGCGCGGGCGCGGCTGGCCGGGCGCCGCGGCCGGCCGCGGCGCGCCCCACGGCGCCGGCCACAGGTCCGCCGCCGCCAGCGCAGGCGCGATCAGCTCCAACCGGTCGGCGCCGTCCGCCACGAACACCACCTGCGGCGGCGTCTTCTTGATCGTCGTGACGACGGTGCCGAACGAGGTCGCCCCCGGCGCGTAGCTCGCGTCGCCGGTGATGCGCCCGCCCGCCGCCGTCACCTCGCGCCGGAACGCCTCGCGCAGCCGCTTGCCCGACGCGCTGTCGGGACCCAGCATCGCGAAGTCGCGCGCGCCCATCTTCAGCGCCGCGCGCGCCAGCGCCGTCACGCGCGCGTCGGGCCCGTGAATCAGCTGGAAGGCGGTGCTGGTCGCGCCCGGCACCGCGTCGTCGAGCGCCAGCGTCGGCACGCCCGCCTCGCTCGCCGCCGCCAGCGACGTCGCCGCGACTTTACGATCGGACGCCGCCAGGATGCCGATCACCGCCTCGTCGCGCGCCAGCTCCCCCACCCCGCGGCTCGCGCGCTCGGACTCGCCGCCCGTGTCGCGCACGTAAAGCTGCATCGCGGCCGCCGATGACAGCGCCGGCGCCGCCGCGTTCTTCGTCGGCGATCCGACGGCCAGCATCGCCGCGCGCATCGCTGCCTCGCCGACCGGCTGGAACTTCCCCGTCAGCGCGATCGCCAGCCCGAGTCGCCCCGCGTCGCCCGATCCCTGCGCCTGGGCCTGCGGATCGTCGAAG
>DATMZL010000777.1:0-2097 GCA_035607075.1 Polyangia bacterium | reverse complement strand
CGCGCCGTAACCCGGGTAGTGAAAGTCGGTGCCGCAGATGTGAATCAGCACCTCGGTCTGCTCGGCGATTGCGTGGGCGACCGTCGGGTGGCAGTGGCCGGTCGACGCGGTCGCGACGCCGGCCTCCGCGTCCAGGTAGACGTTATCGTCGACGTCCTCGACCATGCAGCCCGACGCGCGCCGCACCATCAGCGGGTAGCAGTGGATCAGCGACGGCGACAGGTGGGGCAGGGCGCGCGCGATCATCTCGCGGGCGCGCGGCCCCGGCGGCTCGGTCACGATCGTGATCGGCCGGGCGGCCAGTGCGTCCAGCGCCGGACGGCGCGGCTGGGTCGTGGGTTGCGCCGTCATGTGCACAACGTCCGGCTCTGCTCGCGCAGGTAGCAGAGCAGTGTGTAGTGGCCACCGATGTTCTTGCCCGTCGATCCGCTGCCCTTCCAGCCGCCGAACGGCTGCACGCCCGGCCACGCGCCGGTCGTGGCGCCCGCGGCGCGATTGACGTAGACGACGCCGGCCTCGATGCGATCGTAGAACGCGTCGATCTCGCGCTGCTCGCGCGAGAACAAGCCGGCGGTCAGGCCGAACCGCGTGTCGTTCGCGCGCCCGAGCGCCTCGTCCAGGCTGTCGACCGCTTCGACGGCGACGATCGGCACGAACAGCTCGTCGCGTATCAGCTGGTGATCGCGCGGAAGGCCGGCCAGCACGGTCGGACGCACGAAGTAGCCGTGGGCGGCGTCGCCGTCCTTGATGACTTTTCCACCCGCGCGCACGACACCGGCGCCGGCCTCGCCGGCCAGCGCCGCGTAGCGCTGGTAGTCGTCGTAACTTTGCGCGGTCGCGACAGGCCCCAGGAACACACCCTTCTTCAAGGGATCGCCCAGCACGACGTCATCGGCCGCCTTCGCCAGCCGCGCCAGGAAGTCGTCCGCGATCGCGCGATGAACGTAGACGCGCGAGCAGGCCGAGCACTTGTGCCCGTTCATGCCGAACGCGGATCGGTGGACGCCTTGAACCGCCTGCGCGATGTCCGCGCTCGGCATGATGATGGCCGGGTTCTTGCCGCCCATCTCGACGACGCACGGTTTGGGGTACTCGTGCGCGAACTTTCGGTACAGCTGGCCGAAGCCGACGTCGTACGAACCGGTGAAGGTCAGCCCCGCGACGTTGGGGTGGTCCCGCAGGCCGTCGCCAACGACGCGGCCGCTACCGGGCAGGCAGCTGATCGCGCCCTTGGGAACGCCCGCCTGCTCGAAGATCTCCACAAGCTTGACGCCCGACAGCGGCGTCTCGGACGACGGCTTCATGACGACCGTGTTGCCCGCGACCAGCGCGGCCGCCGCGGGCGCCCCGAGCAGCGCGTACGGGAAGTTCCAGGGCGCGATGACGGCCCACACACCGTAAGGGCGCAGCACGCTCGTGTTGGTGTCGGTCGGGACCAGCCGTCCCATCTCGCGGACGTAGCCGCCATTTTTACGAAGCTCCTCCGCGTAGTACGCGTAGAGATCCGCGGTCTCTTCGATCTCGCCCAGCGCCTCGACGCGGTTCTTCCCCATCTCGAAGATCAGCCACGCGGCCAGCTCGAGGCGGCGCTCCCGGACGATGTCGGCGGCGCGGTCCAGCACCGCGGCGCGTTCTTGCCACGGCACCGCGCTCCAGCGCGGGAACGCTTCGCGCGCGGCGGCGACCGCGTCGTTCACGTCCGCCGCTGTTGCGGTCGCGACGCGCCCGACGACGACGCGCGTGTCGCTCGGGCTGCGGCTCTCGATCGGCGCGGCGCCCGCGCGCGTGCCGCCCGCGACGTGCAGCGGGTGCTGTTGCCCGAGCTCGGCGCGCACGTTCGCGATCGCTTTTTCGAACGCGGCGTCGAGCTCCGGATCGTCCGCGCTGAGGCTGATGTATGTCACTTTCGCGGTCGGCGTCATGACTTGTTGTCACTCAAGAATAATCCAGAAAGATTCGTGATGTGTGATGCGCTGGCAAAGTCCCAGATGGAACCGAAACACAAATGAGATGTCATCGATCCACCGTTGACACCATGATTTCGAATCCGTAGTCTGACGACCCCGCGTGAGACAGCCCCACGGCCTTGGGCCACAG
>DATMZL010001370.1:0-7095 GCA_035607075.1 Polyangia bacterium | reverse complement strand
ACAATGAGCGGCCCCGTCAACCTCTACCGTCTCCGGTGAATTCATTGCGCTTGGCGATGACCCGCAGGTCGCATTACCCTGAAAGGATCGGATGAGCGCTCCGACGCGTCCCAAGAAGCGCGGCGATCGACCCCGGGTGGCCTTGGTGCTCTCGGGCGGCGGGGCCCGTGGCGTCTACGAAGCGGGCGTGATGCGCTACATCCGCGAGGATCTGGCCGGCGATCTGGGCGGGCAGGTCCAGTTCGACATCATGTGCGGCACGTCGGTCGGCGCGATCCACTCGTGCTTCTTCGCCGCCACGTCCGACATCCCCGACAAGCAGGCGCGCATCCTGTGCGACCGCTGGGAGAACTTCGTCCTCGAGGAGATCGTCTCGTTCGGCGTGAAGGAGTTCATGCGCGCGCCGGCGACGCTGCTGGGCGGCGGGCACATCGAGGAAGTTGAGGGCGAGCGCCGCCTGGGCGGTGTCGTCGACACGTCGCAGCTGGAACGGATCGTCCGCCGCTTGATCCCCTGGAACCGCATCGGCATGAACCTGCGCGAGGGGAACGTGGAGTCGCTGTCCGTCACCGCGACCGACATCGGCTCGGGCAAGACGGTCGTGTTCGTCCAGAACGCGAACGGCCAGATCCCCGTCTGGAGCCAGGACCCGTTCGTGCGCGCGCAGTCGGTCACGATCGGCGCCGAGCACGCGCTCGCCTCGGCGGCGCTGCCGATCCTCTTCCCGGCGATCAGCGTCGGCGAGCGCTTCTTCTGCGACGGCGGGCTGCGCCAGAACACGCCGCTGTCGCCCGCGCTGCGCCTGGGCGCCGACAAGGTGCTGGTGATCGGCCTGCGCCACAAGCCGCCCGGCAACGGCGACGTCCCGGAGGAATCGATGCCGTTCCCGGGCGCGGCGTTCCTGGTCGGCAAGATCCTCGACGCGTTCTTGCTCGACCACATCGACTACGACCTGGATCGGTTGCGCCGCTTCAACGCGCTGATCGAAGCGGTGCGCTCGACCGGCAGCGACGACCACGCGCAGCGGTTCGACCAGGTCGTCACCGCGATGCGCGGCGCGCCCTACCGGATCGTCGGCGAGTACATGATCCGCCCGTCGGAGGACCTGGGCGAGATCGCCGGCCACATCGCGCGCACCGGCCGCTTCAAGGGATCGGGCGGCGGCGCCGGCATCCAGCTTCTGCGGCGGCTCGCGACAGCGCGCGGCGCCAACGAGGCCGACCTGCTCTCGTACATCCTGTTCGACGGCCTCTACGCCGCCGAGGTCGCCCGCCTCGGGTACGAGGACGCGCGCAACCACCACGACGAGCTGGCGAAGTTCCTGGCCGACGCCGTCGTTCGTGAGTGATGCGCGAGTGACGACTACTTGACGAGGCGCAGCTGCGGGCGGCGGCGGCGGCGCGCCAGCGGCGCATCGACAGCGTCGACATAGTCCGCGGCGCGCGCGTCGGCGGGCACGGAACGCAGCACGCTCTGGCGCGCGGCGGGCATCGCGATCTCTTCGTCTTCCAGCTCCGCGTCCAGATCCGGCGGCGGGGCGTCGCTGGTCGCCCGCGCGGCGATCACGGTGACGTCGGGCGGCACGTCCTCGGAATACAGCACGCCGCGCCCGTCGTCGCACGCGACCACGTAGACCGCCGACCAGGGAACCACCGTCCGGTGCGCCGCGCGCGAGAACGACAGGGTCGCGTGCACGCCGTAGTCGTCGACTTCCAGATCCGGGATCGGGATCGGTAGGTCATGGCCGTACTGCAAGACCAGGTGCGGCTCGCCGCGCAGCTGCTGCGGCACCACGACGCCGGGGCGTCGGGCGTCGAGATGCAACGACGTCCAACCCTCCCTGAGGAGCGCCAGGAAAGCTTGTTGCTTCGATGGTCGTTCGGAGGAGCTCATGCGCCGCGCAGTGGGCTGAGACCCGCTAGAGTCTTACTGGGAAGTGAGCAGGATGCAACGGCCACCTTCATGACGCCACACCCCCGACGGTGCGAACGAAGTTTTTTCTTGCATCCGCTTCGCACGTCTGTTTTTTGCGATACGCTTCCGTGGTGATGAACCGCCTGACGCCCGCGCCTCCCGTCGGCGCGCCGCCGCGTTTTCCGTCGGGTTGGCGCGCGCGCCTCGGACGCGATCCCGTGCCGATATTGTTGCGTGAGGGCGGCCCGGCGCTGGTGGCCCGCGTCCGCCGCGATCTGATCGACGACGAGGAAGCCCCCGGGCCCGCCGAGGTCGTCACCTATCCAGAGGTGAAGGCGTTTCTGAAGAAGCAGGAAAAGAACGGCGCGTTCCCCGCCAAACCGCCCGAAAAGACCCTGGGCCCTGCGAAGTTCGCGCGTGCGGTCGGAACGCTGCGCGCGCTGGAAAAGATGGCGGAGTACGGCCTCGGCAAGGCGCACCCCGCGGTGGCGCGCGCGGCTGAGCTGCTGCTGTCGTCGCAAGCGAGCGACGGCGGTATCGCCGATCTCGCGTTCGGGGAGACTCCGGAGTCGCGCACGCGCGCCGTGGCGATTCACTTTCAGGGCTGGGCGCTGTCGACGCTGTGCCGCGCCGGCTACGACACCGACGCGCGGGTCGAAAAGGGGTTCCGCTTCCTGCTCACGAACCGGCAGGCCGACGGCGGCTGGGCGTGGCGCGGCGTGCGGACCGATTCGGCGGCCCGTCCCTCCAGCCACCTGGTGACGGGCATGGCGCTGCGCGCGTTCGCCGCGTCGCCGACGCGCAAGACCTCGCGCGAGGCGCGACGCGCGGCCGAGTTGCTGGCGACCCGCTTCCTCCAACCGGACCGCTATCCCGATCGCAAGGCGGCCGCCTTCTGGGAGCAGCTGGGCGAGCCGCGTTTCTACACCGACGTCCTCGACGCGCTCGACTGCGTAACCGCCGTCGGCCTCGGCAAGGAGAACTCGGGCGTGCGGACCGCGGAAGCGTACGTGCGCGGACGCCAGAACGTCGACGGACTCTGGTACCCGGGCGCGCCGGCGCGCCTCGAGCCTGGCGCCAAGCCGCCCGTGCCGAGCCCCAAGGAGCGCGAGCCCGCCCGCTGGCTCACCGTGCGCGTCTTGATCGTCCTGCGCCGGGTCAACTAGCGCGCGGCTCGACGCGGAACGTGCTAAAAGAGGCCGCTTGTCGACGCAGGAATACACGCTCGCTCAGGTCCGGGCGATCCACGATTTGCCGATTCCCGACCTGGTGTTGCGGGCGCAGCTCGTGCACCGCGAGCATCACCCCGCCAACGACGTGCAGCTCTGCTCGCTGCTGTCGGTGAAGACGGGCGGCTGCCCCGAGGACTGCGCCTACTGCCCGCAGTCGTCGCACTACGACACGGGCCTGGAACGCGAGCGCATGATGAAGCCGCCCGAGGTGCTGGAGGCGGCCGCGCGCGCGAAGGCCGCCGGCGCCACGCGCTTCTGCATGGGCGCCGCCTGGCGCGAGGTCAAGGACGGACCGGCGTTCGACGAGGTGCTGGAAATGGTGCGCGGCGTGCGCGCGCTGGGCATGGAGGCGTGCTGCACGCTCGGGATGCTCAGCGAATCGCAGGCGCAGCGCCTCGCCGATGCGGGCTTGTCGGCCTACAACCACAACCTCGACACGTCGCGGTCGCACTACAAGTCGATCATCTCGACGCGCACGTATGACGATCGGCTGCGCACGCTGGCGAACGTCCGCAAGGCCGGCGTCACCGTATGTTCCGGTGGAATCATCGGCATGGGTGAAACGCTGGACGACCGCTGCGCGATGCTGGCGACGCTGGCGAACCTGGAGCCGCAGCCGGAGAGCGTCCCGATCAACGCGCTCGTTCCCGTCGAGGGAACGCCGCTCGCGGATCGGCCGCCCGTCGACGGCCTGGAGCTCGTCCGCATGATCGCGACCGCGCGCATCCTGATGCCGCGATCGCGCGTGCGGCTGTCGGCCGGGCGCATGGCGCTGTCGCGCGAGGCGCAGGTGCTGTGCTTCCTGGCAGGCGCGAATTCGATCTTCTACGGCGAGAAGCTGCTCACCACCGGCAACCCGGACGTCTCGGCTGATCAGTCGCTGCTGCGCGACGCCGGGTTGCGCGCGACCACGTTGGGTGATGCGTGAGTAGCGCGCGCATGGCGCGGCTGCCTGCGATGGACGCCGCCGACATGGCGAAGCACGAGCCGTGGAAGCAGCCGTGGTGGCGTCCCACGCGCGGCGACGAGCTGTTCTTGGCGTGGTTCGCGCTGATTCACGTGGGCGCCGCCGCCGGTCTGGTGCTGGCACTGGTCCCCGCCTTCCGCCCGAGCTGGGCCGTGCTTGTGGCCGCGGCGGTGATGCACTTCCTCGGCGGCCTGGGCACGACGGTCTGCTACCACCGCGCGATCGCGCACAAGTCGGTGAAGCTCCACCCGGCCGTGCGCAACGTGCTGACCTTCTTCGCGATGATCAACGGTTCGGGCTCGCCGCTGTCGTGGGCCGCGTATCACCGGCTGCACCACGCGAAGTCCGACACGCCGGAGGACATCTCCAGCCCGCGCGTCGGGGGCTTCTGGTGGTCGCACCTGCGCTGGCTGTGGCAGGCGGGGTCGGCGCCGATCTCGAAGTACTGCAAGGACATCGACAAGCCCGAGTACCAGCTCTGGACGCGCGTCCAGCTGCCGCTGGTGCTGGTGGCGTTCTTTTGCGGTTTGCCCTTCGGCCTGGTGGCGTTCCTGTGGCTGGGTCCGATCCGTCTGACGTTCGCGCTGCACGCGCAGTGCTTCGTCAACAGCGTCTGCCACATGCGGCCCGACGCCGGCGCCGACGAGCCGACCGCGATGAACGTCCGCTGGCTGTCGCTGATGCACTTCTTCCAGGGCGAGAACTGGCACCAGAACCACCACGACCGCCCCGGCTCGGCGCGCCTCGGATTCACGCCGCTGCAGCTCGACGTCGGCTGGTACACGATCCTACTGCTCGAGAAGCTGGGCCTGGCGACGAACGTGCGCCGCCCGTCGCAGGTCGACACGAGCGCGCTCGACGCGGCAGCTTAGTCGGCCAGCGGCCAGCCCCACCGTCGGCGCACCTCGTAGAGCGCGAGCGCAACGGACGTCGACAGGTTCAGCGAGCGCAGCTCGCGATCGAGCATCGGGATCGCGACGGTGCGTTCTGCGTGGCGGTCGAGGATCTCCGCGTCGAGGCCCACGCTCTCGCGGCCGAAGATCAGCACCGCGGGTTGTGCGTACGCGACGTCCTGGAAACGTCGCTCGGCGCGCGCGGTGAAAAAGTACGCCGCGCCCAGCGACGGTAGCGCGCGTTCGAATTCGGCCCAGCCCGACCACACGCGCGGCGCGACGCGCGGCCAGTAGTCGAGGCCGGCGCGCCGCACCTCCTTGTCCTCGAGCGAGAAGCCGAGCGGACCGACGAGGTGCAGCTGCGCGCCGGCGGCGAGGCAGGTCCGTCCGGCGTTGCCGGTGTTCCAGTGAATTTCGGGTTCGACGAGGACGACGTGTAGGGCCGGGTCGGCTGTAGGGGACATGGCGCTCAAGGATATGCCGGCATCTCCGATGAATACGCGCGCAAGGACTCTTCGTCCCTGGGGTTATCGCGCCAGCCTAGCTTCGTCCGACAGCGACCAAGGAGGCCCCATGAAGCGAAACCGAAAATTAGTACAGGTGCTCTGCGTGGTGGCGACGTGGCTCGGGGGCTGCGTCGTTCGCGTGCACAACCCACCGCCCGAAAACGCGTCCGCACCGCCGCCCGCCGCGCAGCCGGGACCTCCGCCGCCGCATTACCGCGGCAGTCCGCCGCCGCCTCCGCCCGGCCCGCCGCCGGGACCGCCGCCTCAGCGAACGGTGGTGGCTCCGCCGCCGCCTCCGCCCGGCCCGCCGCCGGGACCGCCCCCCGGACACGTGCCGCCCGGCCAGATCCGGCGCGAGCAGGTGCACGAGCGAAACGAGGAGCGCAAGGCGCAGCACGAAGCTGACAAGGCCGAGCGTAAAGAAGAACATCGCGAAGAGAAGGCCGACCGCAAGGCCGAGCAGGCCGAGCGCAAGGAGGAACGCCGCGAGGAGCACGCCGATCGCAAGGCTGACCAGGCCGAGCGCAAGGAAGAACGCCGCGAGGACAAGGCCGACCGTAAGGCCGAGAAGATGGCCGAGAAGACCGAGCGCAAGGAAGACAAGAAGGAAGAGCACGGCCGCGGGCACGGCAAGAAGTAACGCCGCGGCGACGCCGGCGTGGATCGCGTCAACCGAGGACGCGGTACGCGCCGGACGGCAGATCGCGGGGCAGGTCGAGATCGCCGAAGCGCACGCGGCACAGCCCGAGCACATGGCTGTCCAGCGCGGCGAAGATCCGGCGCACTTCGTGGTAGGCGCCGCCGACGATCGTGATCGACGCGAGCGCGCCCGTGCCGTCGGGGACGTCCAGGCTCGGGTGCGCGTCCGCGCGCGCCAGCGTCGCCAGCTCGGTGACGTGCGGCTGGTGTCCGTCGTCGAGCACCAGCGTCGCCGGCAGCGGGCCGTGCGGGCGCGCCAGCGCCGCCTGGTACGTGCGCGGCACCGCGCGTTTCGGGTGCGTCAGCCGCTGGATCTCCGCGCCGTCGGTCGTCCAGAGCAGCAGGCCCGACGTGTCGACGTCGAGGCGCCCGACGGGGCGGAGCTCGTCGTGGAGCGGAGCGTCGGCCAGCAACGCGTAGGCGGTCGGATGACGCGGATCGCGCAGCGCGGTCACGCAGCCGATTGGCTTGTTGAGGAGAACCCGCGCGACGTCAAATAGCTCGACGCGCTCGCCTTCGACGGTCGCCTCCAGTGGCAAGCGATCCGCATCGATGTCGAGGCGCGCTTCGGTTACCGGCGCACCGGCGATCGAGACCGCGCCGTCGTCGATCGCCGCGCGCGCCGCCGCGCGCGACCAGCGGAGGTTGCGCGCGAGCAGGACGTCGAGCCGCGCCACGGCGCGACCGGCTAGCGTCCGCCGCCGGCGGCGGCCTTCAACGCGGCGCGGATCTCCGGGTGCTCGTCGAGGAACGCCTGGCGGCTCTCGCGGCTGATCTCGACGACGATCGTCGCGTCCTCGCTCTCGATCTTCGACTGGCAGCCGAGGCGCGAGTTCGCCTTCACGTCGAACGCCTTGTCCAGGATGTCCTCTTCACGATCCTTC
>DATMZL010001026.1:0-2667 GCA_035607075.1 Polyangia bacterium | reverse complement strand
AACGTCCGCATTCGCCCGCCCCCCAACGGACAACGTAAGCCGTGATGGCCGCCCGCAAAGCGAGCGTAAGGATCCCTCCGACGTTTCCGCGGAATGCGCGCGTTATCGCGCTGCGAGCGTTACGCCGCGCGCCCGCCGATCTCCAGGACGCGCGGCGCGGCGTTACTTAACCGGGACGTACCGCGAGCCGGTGGCCGTGCGGACGCGCAGCAGATGGCCGTTCTTCTGTGGCCCGCGCAGCGCCGAGACGGCCTCGTCGGACGAGTTCACCGGCCGGCGATCGACCTCGACCACGACGTCGCCCGCCTTCAAGCCGGCGCGCTCGGCCGGAGTTCCGGGCACCACCTCGGTGATGACGGCGCCTTTCGTACCGCGGTCGAGACCCAGCGAGGTCGCCACATCCGGGGTCAGCGTCTGCAACCCGAGGCCGATCTTGCCCTGGCCCTGCGCCTCAGCCGTCTGGCGCTGATCCTCGTCGGGCAGCTCGGCGAGCGCGACCTGCGTCTGCGCGGGCTTACCCTCGCGCACGTAGTGCAGCGTCACCTTCGTACCGATGTTTTGCCCCGACACGTAGTCGACGACGTCGCCCGCGCCGGCGATCTTCTGGTTGTTGACCTCGGTGATGACGTCACCGGGGCGCATGCCCGCCTTGCCTGCGGGCCCGCCGGGCGTCAGCTCCTGGACGTAGGCACCCTGCGGCGGGGCCGACTTGCCCAGCTTCGACTTCTGCGCGTCGTCCAGATCCTTCACGTCGGTCAGCAACAACCCGAGGTACGGGTAGCGCACGCGCCCTTCCTTGACGAGGACCTGCGCGACGCGCCGGACCTCATTGACCGGAATCGCGAACCCGTACGCGCCGCCCGCGCCGACCTGGATCAGCGTGTTGACGCCGACGACCTCACCCTCCAGGTTGACGAGCGGCCCGCCCGAGTTGCCGGGATTGATCTTCGCGTCGGTCTGGATGTACCCGCGCACGCGCTTGCCCGACATCTGCACGTGGCGGCCCGGGCGGCCCTTGCCGCTGATGATCCCGGCCGTCACCGTCTGCTCGAGGCCCAGCGGGCTGCCGACAGCGACGACCCACTCGCCGACCTCCAGCTTGTCGGAGTCGCCGAGGCGCGCGACAACCAGGTTCGCCGGCGCTTTGTCGAGGCGAACGACGGCGACGTCCGTCTGCGCGTCCTTGCCGACGACCTGCGCCGAATATTCCTTGCCGTCGTTCATCGTGACGGTGACCTTCGTCGCGCCCTGCACGACGTGGCGGTTGGTGATGATGTCGCCGTTCGTGCCGATGATGAAACCGGACCCGACGCCGTGCGCCGGTCCCGGATCCGGCATACCGCCGCCGTTATCGAAGAAGTGGCGGAAAAACGGAGGGACGCTGTTGTCGTCGTCGTCGTCGCCCCCGCCGCCGGGCGGCTGCATGCGGTGCCGCCCGCCGCCCATGCCGCCGCGCGCGACCTCGACCTCGATGCGAACCACCGACGGGCCCAGCGCCTTCGCGACGTTCGAGAACGCCCGCGACAGAGCGCGCGCCTCGTTCGGCGCTTCCGTTCGCGGCGTGACCGCCGCGCCGGCGGCCGCGGCGGGCGCGATCTGCGGCCCGCTGGGCGTGCCATGGAAGAAGGTCGGAAGACCGAAGATACCTGCGGTGCCGAGCGCGACCGCGGCGACGATCGCACGCATGCGATTGCGGATCATGATGAGCTGTCCTTTGTGTCGAGTTTGAGTGGGTGTCAAGCGGCCGGGGTTGCCCGATCACCGCGAAACATCAGGTTAACCACCCATCCCGGGCGAAGTATTCCGCACCGGTTTGACGAACTGTAGCGCGAACCGATCACTGGTGCCCCTGCGTTCTCCGGCTGTACGGGGCGACGCGTTCCAGTCGCGCTTGTCAGCTGGGTTGCGGAGGAAATCGGCGACGGCGTTCAGCTTGAATCCGGCCCGCTCGACCTCAGCGATCACGAACGCCTCATCGATTCGATGCAGCGTCTGCGCGTCGGCCGTCCCGCTGCCGGGTCGCGCCGCGTGATCGACGATGACGTAATAACCGCCCGGGCGCAGCGCATCGAACACAGCCTTGTTCATGCGGTCGCGGTTGGCGCCCATCCAGATGGTGTCGTGATAGAAAAGATTGACGTATACGCCGTCGAGATCGCGCGCTTCCGGCGGAAACGGATCGTCGAACTCGCGATCGACACGAACGACGTTGCGCATCGCCGGACGCTGCAGGCGATCGGACCAGGGCTTGGCCGCGAACCGTTCGAGCACGAAGCGGTTGTTCTCCGCGTACACACGACCGCGCTCGCCCACGGCGCGCGCCACCAGCTCGGTCGTGTAGCCGCCGCCCGCGCCGATCTCGCCGAACCGCAATCCGGGCGCAACCTCCAGGAAGGCGAGCAACTCCTCAGGATGGCGACCGGCGTCCAGCTCGCGATCGGCGTCCAGGCGGGTCGGGTCCATGACGACCTCGCGGACGAACGGCGTGACGCCTGGGTGGGCGATGCGGATCACGCCACCCTGCGCGTGGGTGGTGGACGGCGAATTGTTGCGGCGCGCGCAGCCCGAGGACGACGCTGACGCCGCGAACAGGGCGCACGCCATGACCACCAGCGCCGCCCGCGACCGCTTGGGGGTAGTCATTCGTGTGCAAGTCTGCGCATGACC
>DATMZL010001328.1:0-2418 GCA_035607075.1 Polyangia bacterium | reverse complement strand
GCGGATCTTCTTCGCGCTGGTGTTGATCGGCGATCTCCTGCGCCGCATCCCCTGGCTGCGCGAGTTCTACACGAACGCCGGCATCCTTCCGAATCACACGGTGCTGTGGCGCCCGGCGGTGCCGCGGCTGTTCTCGTTCTTCTACATGTCGTCGCTGCCCGAGGAGGCGGTGATCTGGTTCGCGATCTGCTTCTTCTGCTTCTTCTGTTTCCTGATCGGCTGGCGGACGCGGCTGTTCCACGTGCTGTCGTTCGTGATGACGACCAGCCTCCACAACCGGATGCTGTTCGCCGAGAACTGGGGCGGCGTCGCGATCGGCGCGCTGATGGCGTGGACGATCTGGCTGCCGACCGGACGCCGCTGGTCGGTCGACGCCGTGCTGGCGAGCATGCGCGCGCGCCGCGACGAGACGCCGGAAGATCTCGCCGCGGGCGTGCCCGGGCCCGACAACACGCCGGCGCGATCGCTCGCCGTGTTCGGTCTGCTGCTGCAGATCGCGATCATCTACTGGTTCAACTACGTCCACAAATCCG
Source organism: Polyangia bacterium (assembly GCA_035607075.1). Taxonomy (GTDB): domain Bacteria; phylum Myxococcota_A; class Polyangia; order Fen-1088; family Fen-1088; genus JADGRB01. Next base: position 1,885 of record DATMZL010001328.1, on the reverse strand, counting down.
GTCAGACGTGGAAGGACGGCACCGCCGTCTATTACGTCCTGCACCAGGAACGCATCATCACCTGGCTGGGCCTGCAGATCCGCGAGCACGTCCCGTACTGGGTGACGAAGCTGCTGACGAACGGCACGCTGGTTATCGAGGCGGCGGCGCCGCTGCTGATCCTGACGCCGGTGTTCTGGCGCTGGACGCGGCCGCTGACGGTGTTGCTGCTTTTCGGCCTGCACGGAAGCATCGCGGCGATGGTCAACCTGGGCATCTTCTCGGCCGCGATGATCGCGTACGAGCCCTTCCTGATCACGTCGCCGGTCTGGGACCTGATCGGGCGGTTGTCGCCGCGCAAACGGCGCGCGCGCGTCGTCTTCTACGACGCCGACTGCGGCGTGTGTTTTCTCATCGCGCGCGTGCTCGCGCGCCTTGACGTGCACCGGCGCCTGCGCTTGGTCTCGAACCGCGACCGCACGCTGCTGCCCGCCGACGTCGACAACGGGTTGCTGGACCAGACGATCCTCGTCGTCGATCCTGAGACTCCGGAGCGCCTGTCGGGCGGCGATCCGCCACGCCAGCGGCGCTGGACGCGCGGCGCGGCTGTCTACCAGATCCTGCGCGCGCTGCCGCTGGGCGGCTTCTGGGCGTGGCCGCTCCGGCTGCCCGGTCTGAGCGCGCTCTCGAACGTTGTCTACGACGCGTTCTCGCAGCGCCGGACGCGCATCTCGACGTGGCTGGGGCTGGCGGCGTGCGGTGTGCCGGGCGCGCCGCGCCTGATGACGCCCGACAAGCCGGTGACGCCGCTGCGCTCCTGGGCGCGATCGCGGCGGTCGATTGCCCGCGAGCTGGGCATCGCCCTGATGTTCGTGATCCTGGCGGCCGAGGTGTCGGTCGCCAATCCGTCCGTCCCGCACGCGCTCCGCTGGGAGCGGCGGCCCGAGTGGATGGTGGCGGCGGTCATGTACCCGCACATCTTCGAGGGCTGGTCGCTGTTCTCGCCCGACGCCCCGCTGTCTGACGAGACGGTGGTCGTCGACGCGGTGACGCGCGACGGCCGCCACGTCGATCCGTACAACGAGGTAGGCAGCCGCGTCTCGTCGTTGCCCGTCGAGAGCGTGCCGGTGCGGCTGGGCCACGATTCATTCTGGTGCGATTACACGCTGCGCATCCCGGACGCCGGTCAGTACCACCAGGCGCTGATCGAATGGATCCTGCGCTACCACGAACGGACCGGCCGTCCCGAGGACCAGATCGTTCGCTTCGACGCCTACGTGATCTGGCAGGACAGCCCGAAGCCCGGCGCGGCGCCGGTACCCACCAACATCCGCAAGCGGCGCTTCCTGCGCTATCCAGAGTCGGGCACGTGAAGTTCCCCAAGCTCGAAAAGTTCCGCCGCTACTTCGCGGCGCAGTACATGACGGTCGATGCCCGCGCGCTCGGGTTCGGGCGCATCGTGCTGTCGCTGATCCTGCTGTTCGATCTGTGGCACCGCGCCCGCGTCCTCACGCTGTTCTTTTCGAACCAGGGGCTGATCCCGAACCACATGATGATGTGGCGTCCACCCACGCAGTGGATGTTCTCGTTCTTCTTCATCCTGTCGAATCCCGACGAGGTCGCGGTCGGCTTCGCGTTGTGCGGACTGATCTACCTGGCGTTGCTCGTGGGATGGCGGACGCGGCTGATGCACTTCCTGGCCGTGCTCGCCGTGATGAGCCTACACAGCCGCGTCACGTTGCTGGAAAACGGCGGCGACTGGATGCTGGGTGAGCTGACGCTGTGGACCGCGTTCCTGCCGCTTGGCAAGCGCTTCTCCCTCGACGCGGTCCTCGCCAGCCTGCGCGCGCGGCGCGAGACGACCGCGGCCGAGTTGGCCGATCGGAGGGCGATGGAGCCGCCGATC
>DATMZL010001054.1:0-2880 GCA_035607075.1 Polyangia bacterium | reverse complement strand
AACGTTTGCTTGCAGCACGTAACCGCGGGATCGCAGCTCGCCCTCCGAATCGACTCGTTCTGCATCTCCATGTCGGCCACGGAAGGCGCGCCGACCAGCGGCCCAACGCCCAACGCGCCGCGCACCCGCACGACGCCGCCCGACAGCGACTGCGCGCGCCCCAAAATCTCCGCGACCGGCCGACCAGGATCATTGTCGCCCTCGCACCGCGGCAGCCGCTGCGCCGGCTGCGAGCAAGCCCGCTCGCTCTGGCACTTCGCTTTCCCTGCGGACGCCGTGGCGGCGGGCCCGTCGATGATCGCCTGATCCCCCATCCCCGGTAACGCTTCGAACACGACCGGCACCACCTGATCCTGCGCCAGCGCCGGCGAATACTTCTCCCCCCAGCACACAACCCCGTCGCCCCGCACCGCGCACGCACTGGCGTCGCTGCCCGGGCTCACCCGCGCGAGCCCGATCTTTGGGTCGCGCGGTCGCGGCACGGCGTCGACATACCGCCCATGCGAGAAGATCTGCCGCGGCCACACCCGCAGATACGGATCGAAGCCGCTCGCGCCCGGCAGCGGCACGGGCGTCGTCGTGCACGACGCGTTCGGCGCGGGCACGGGGCCGTCGGGCGTCGGCCAGGCGCTGCGCAGGCTCACCGGGCACGAGCCGCGGACGCCGAATAAACCGTCGCGGTTGGCGCCCCAGCATTTGGTGCCTTCTTCGGACGTGACGCAGGTGAAGAGATCGCCGGCGCCCACCACGGCCATCTGGTCCTTCACGCGCGGGCCGCGGACGGGCGTGCGCGCGCAGGGGACGACGGTGCCGTCGACGGTGCATTTGTCGGGTGCGGGTGCGCCGAGCTGGCCGTGGTCGCCGCGGCCCCAGCAGACGACCGGGATCTCTTCGGTCATCGTGCGCGGCGGGGCCAGCGCGCACGCGTGCCACGTGCCGAGCGCGGGCGTCACCTCGGGGCCGACGTCGCGGACGAAACCTGGATCGCCGGCGGGCGATTGCGGGCGGGGCGGGACGCTGGACCCGAGCTGGCCGAAGCGATCGTCGCCCAGACAGAAGACGCCTTCCTTCCGGGTCACGCGCAGGCAGGCGAACGTGCCGCCCATCATGACGTCGTACAGGCGATCGCCGCGGCTGTAGGATTCCTCCCAGGACGCGTTGTTCGGGTTCAGCCATTGCCAGCTGGCCGGCATGGCGCGGGGGCCTTTGTCGCCGCGGCGCGGGCGCTGCCAGCAACGGAAGGTCAAGCCGTGGACGTCGTGCTCGCACCAGCGATCGCGCGCGACGTAGATGCGGTCCTTCATCCCGGGGGCGGCGAAGGCGCGCGGGTTCGGGCCCGCGTCCCAACACTGGTGGATCGGGCCGCGCTCGGATTCGAAGCGGGCGCAGGCCCAGCCCTCGCTCATGGTGATGCTCGGCGGGAGTTGCGAGGCGCTGGCGCCGGTGGCGAGCGTGGCGCGGGGGATGCGCGTGGCGACGGAGAACGCGACGCCGCCGGTGACACCGCCGGTCCCGGCGTCGCGCGGCGGCGCGGCGTGGGCGGCGGCGCTGGCGAAAAGAAGCGACGCGATCGCGCGCGCGCCCCGAACCGCACGCGCACGCCAGATGCCACCGACCTGCACGCGCCGATGGTACGGCGGATGTCACCGCGCTTCCAACGCTCAGCGTTTGACACCCGATTCGTCTGGTGGAACCTGATGAACGTGAGCTCGCCTGACCGCTTCGAAGAGGAAGAACGCCGCCGAATCACGCAGCTTTTGTCGAAGATGAACGGAAGCCAGGCGAAGGTCGCCCGCATGCTCGGTCTCACGCGGTCCGGTCGCTCGCGGCCGCCGACACCGCCTGGCGCCGCGTCCGCCCTGGTTCGCTTCTGGCGGTTCATTTCGCGCGGACGTCGACCTTCGTCCGAGCGGTGAACCGGCGTCGCGGACCCCTCACCCTTACCCTCTCCCCGCTTCGCGGGGCGAGGGCAAACGGGTGCGGCGGGTCGGGCGCTACGGATCGTCCGAGCTCGTTTCTTCACCACTCGCTTCTTCACCACTCGCTTCGCCCCTGATCTCGCCTCTCGCTTCTCTCCCGATCGTCCGCGTTCTGTTTCCGTTTGCGTCACCTACGTGTGCGCCCACGCGGCACACGCGTCAGCGTCTTGACTCTTGACGCCCTCGACGGCGCGGCGCGAAGATCGGCTCGGGTTTTTCGATCGCACGGAAGCGTCGTGCGAGGCAAAGGAGGGCACGATGTCCGACTCCGCTTGCCAGTTCCGCTTTCGCTCTGCAGCCGCGTTGGTCGCGCTCGCGGTCTCCGTCGTCAACGGAGCCTGCAACGGCTCGATCAGCAACCATCCGACGGAGACCGGCGCCGCCGGCAACACGGGCCGGATCGTCGGGCCCGCCGTCCTCGGCGGCAAATCCCCCGAAGAAGTCCTCGCGTCCTGCGCGGCGCCGAGCCCGGGTCGCTCGCCGCTTCGCCGTCTCAGCAACGCGGAGTATCGCAACACGATCAGCGACCTCTTCGCGAACGTCCCTTCCGTCGTCTCCCTCGTCCCCGCCGCCACCAGCGGCTTCCCGTCGGAACCGGAATCCCTCGGCTTCCGCAACAGCGGCGATTACCTCACCGTCCCGTCGCTCGCCGGCCAGAAGTACCTCGACGCCGCCGAGCAGATCGCCGAGGCCGCCGCCGGCGCGACCAACTTCGTGACCTGCGCGAACGGCACGCAGGACGCCGCGTGCGCGGCCACCTTCATCAATTCGTTCGGCGCGCAGGTCTACCGCCGGCCGCTCGTCGCCGAGGACACGGCCCGCTACAACGCGCTCTACGCGAAGGCGCTTTCCAGCGGCTACGACTTCAAGACGGGCATCGAGTGGATCGTCTTCGCGATGC
>DATMZL010000743.1:0-6892 GCA_035607075.1 Polyangia bacterium | reverse complement strand
GAATTACGCATGTCTAGGACCTCCTAAGGAGGCCGCCAGAATATGCCAAACGCCCGCCGTTTGCGACCCGCGGCGGTCGGAATCACGCAGTTTCGGTTATCTCCCTGCGTCGAGCAGGGACAGGTCGCCGAAGCCGGCGCTCATCGTCGTGTCCATCGTGCGCACGATGCTGTCGAAGGCGACGTTGTCGGCGGACACGACCTGCGCGTCGGTTCGGTCCGGGTGCGACTGCTTGACGGCCGCGAGCTCGGTGGCCAGCGTCGCGAAGTCGAGCGCGCCCGCCTTGCGCGGCAGCGGCTTCTGATCGTTGCCGACGATCAGGTTGAAGCCGTCGTCATGGACGACGACCGCGATCTTGTCCGTCGGCGGCGCGGTCTGTTCGCCCGGGCCCGGCCCGTGCTGATCGACCCTCAGCCGCGCGAGCTGCGTCCACACCGCGGTGATCAACAGGAACGCGACCATGCACGTCAGCAGATCGATGTAGGGGACCAGATTCAGCTCGGCGTTGAGCGGCTTCTTGCGGTCGCCGCGCCCGCCGTCGATGGAGACAGCCATGGGGAACCTCCATTCGAAGGACAGCGCTGTCGCGCGCAGGTTCCCGGCGCGGTGTGAGCTACCAGGGCGGTTTCTTCGGAAGTCGGACCTCCGGCTTGCGAGGCGCCGGCGGCACCGGCCGCGGCGTCGGAAACCGGCGGGGCGGTCGCGGTTCGGGCGGCCGTTTCCGGCCCTCGATCTCGATCGTGATGCCGTATCCGTCGTGCGAGATCTCCAGCGTCGTGTCGGTGGAGATCCGCAGCTTGTCGAGGATCTCCTTGTCGATGACCACTCCGAGACCGTCGCCGACCGGCGTCAGCTTCGTCTTCTTGGGCGGATCCTGTCGCGGCGGCGGCACGCGGGGCGGTTGCATCGGCGGATTGTACCGCCTACTTCGCGGGCGACAGGCTCTTCACGAAGCTGGCGTATTCGTCCTTCAGCTTCGGGTAACTGGCGGTCGACGCGTTGAGCACCAGGAAATAGACGGCGCCGTTGCGCTCGACGGTCGTAACCTCGCCCAGACGCTGCGAGCCGGACTTGCGCTCGCGGAACTGCTCGCGCTTGCTGCCGGGCAGCAGCGGCGGCAGCGTCTTCAGCTTCGCGTCGGGGAACATGTTGCGGGCGCCCTTGCGCGCCAGCGCGGACGCCTCGGCGCGTCCCGGGCTGTGCACGACAAGCGAGACGGCGGCGCGCTCGGTCTCGTAGTCGTCGCGCAGCGCGCGTCCCGTGGCGAGCTCGACGATCAATCCCATCCCCGGATCGGCCTGCTCGGCGACGACCCGCCAGGTCAGCGGCCAGTCGAGGTCGAAGCCGTACGTCACGCTGTGCAGCCGGACCCGCTCCGTCGTGGCCGAGTACCGCAGCTCCCCGTTCGGCTTGGGCGGCGCCGCCAGCGCCGGCTCGCGTCCTCCCGTCGCCACCAGCTTGGTGGCGCGCGGGTCCGCCGGATCGTCCGCGAGGTAGCGGTTCATCGCCGCGAGCCCCGCGTCCTTCTTTCCGGCCGCCAGCAGTCCGCGCCCGATGACGTACCGAACGCGCGGCGAGACGCCGGGGCTCGCCGTCGCCGCCTCCGCCAGCGACACCGCCTTGTCCGGCTCGCCGGTCAATAGATACACGCTGGCGCGCGACACGGCCGCGTCCGCGCGCGACGGCTTGCGCTTCAGCACGTCGTCGAGCATCGCCGTCGCCTGCTCGGTGGCGCCCGGCCAGTCGAGCGCCGCGGCCAGCGCCAGCGCGCGTCCTGTCAGCGCGCGCCCATCTTCCTCGAACGGCTTGTCCACGAGCAGCGACCACGCTTCGTCGATCAGCTTGTGCACCAGGTCGTCGACGGCGCCGCGCCGATTCGGCGTCACCAGCGGCGGGCGCTCGGCGATCGTGCGTTCGAGATGATCGAGATCGCGCATCAGCTCGCGCACGTGGCCGAGCGTGCTGTCCTTCTTCACCGCCACGCGGTACACGGACGTCTCCGGCCGGACGCGCGCGCCGTCGAAGAAAACCGACGCGCTCGAGGGCAGGGCCGGCGGCAACGTCGGCGGAACGCCGGGCAACTTGCCCGTGAGCGGCGCCTCCGGCGGCCGCGCGCCCTTGGTCTCCGCGTCCAATACGACCCACTGGTCGTCCGAACGCCCGGCGACGACCGCCATCTTCCCGCACGCCCCTGCGCCGGTGACACGCACGACGATGTCGCCCGCCGCGATGTCGTCCGGCGCGACCTTCGTGTAGAGGCCCTTCGGCTTGTTCGCCTCGTCGGCCAGCAGCTCGGCGGACCGCATGGGGCTCGGATAGCGCAGCCACGCCGGCGGAAAGTGCGCGCGATCCTCCTCGATGTCGGGGACGATACCGCCCTGCGCTTCGGCGGCCTCCCACGCGACGACCGACGATCGCTCCCAGCCCGCGTAGCCGGGCGGCGTCGGCACCGGATCGTCCTCGACGCATGTCGAGGTCCGGCGCACCGGCATCGCCGTGGCGGCTGCCGGCGTCGATTGCGCGACCACCGCCAGAAGCAAGACCGCGGCTGCGCCGCTTCGGATCACGTCACACGCCAATGAACAGACGATGGCCGAAGTTCGGTTCCAGGTCGGCGCTGAAGATCTTCTCCGCGGACGCCTTGATGTCGTAGTCGACGCGCTTGAACTCGAACTGCTTCTTGTCGGTGTCGTACAGCGTGTAGCTGGCGCGTGGATCGTAATCGCGCGGCTGGCCGACCGAACCGACGCTGACGATGTACTTCCAGCCGGGCCGCAGGTCGAAGCGATCCGACACGACCTCGTGGACGCCATCCGGCGACAGTGCGAACGACTTGCACAGGTGGGAATGCCCGATCAGCGTCAGCGGCGCGAGGTCGTCCCAGATCTCCAGGCACTGCGCCGCCTGATCGCGCGCGAAGATGTAGTCGAACTCTTCGATGTTCAGCGGCGAGCCGTGGCAGTAGTGGACGTCGCCCTCGCGCACCTCGTACGGCAACTCCTTGAGCCACTGCATGTTCTCGGGCGTCAGCAGGCGCGCGTGCAGGTCCAGCGCGTGGCGCGCGGCGTGATAGTAGTACGAGTAATCCATGCGCCCGGCGACGGCCGCGTCGTGGTTGCCGAGGATCGTGTGGGCGGCGCGCTCGCGGATGATCGCGCAGCACTCGTTCGGGCTCGCGCCGTAGCCGACGGTGTCGCCCAGGCAGATACGCTTGTCGACGCTCTCATCGGTCAGCGCTTGCTGCACAGCCTCGAGCGCTTCGATGTTCGCGTGCGTGTCGGAGAAGATGCCAATCCGCATCGATGACGGACCAATAGAGTAACACCTCCCTTTCCGCCGCGCTCGATGCGTACCCGGGATTACCGGGGAATGCCTTACCTGAGCTCGGCCGGCGCCGTCCGGGGCTGGATCTGGATTTCTACCACCCCAAGCACCGAAGACAGCTCCACGAGCGCGGCCCGGGCCTTCTGCGCCGGGGCCCGCCGGGTCACGTACTCGGCCAGCAGCCAGTCGCCTTCCCGCCGCGACGACCGCAACGGCACGTCCGTGGCGATCGGCTTCGACGACCGCGCGCGCAGCGCGAACGCGCTGTCCCCCGACGGGACCACACGCACGTCGCCCGCGTAGCTGCGCAGGTCATAATGCGCCCCCGGGCGGATCATGCCCACCAGGACGATCTGGCCGGTCGTGGTCACCAGCCGGACCAGCCCCGAGCGCAGGTCCTCGGCCCGGATGGTCCCGTCGACGACGCGTGCGTCCACCCGCCCGCCGCCCAGGTTGCGCAGGTCCATGTCCCCTTCGACGCCGTCGAGGTCGACGTCGCCCTCGACCGCGGCGACGCGCTGGCCACCGCGCAGCTGCCGCGTCACGACGCCGCCATGGACATCCGAGACGCCGATGCGCCCGCCCGTGGTCTCGAGCCTGGCGCCGGCGCGCAGGCCCGACGCCGACATGTCGCCGCCGAAGGTCTTCGCCTCGACCGCGACGTCGGGCGGCACGTCGACGATCAGGTCGATGCCGCTGCCCGCGAGGGGCAGCGAGCGCTCGCGCCCGCCCAGCTCGACGCGCGTGTCGACGACGACCTCGCCGCCCTCGAAGGCGGTGTAGTGGACGCGCAGGCGTCCCAGCGCATCCGGCGTGGCCGCGCGCTTCTCGGCCACGATGTGAATCTCGCCGGGCCGGGCCACGCCCCGGATCTGGATGCGGCCCAGTAGGTTGTCGATGCGCACGACCTCGGCCGCCTTCGCGGGCACGATGATCTCGCGCCGGTCGACCAGCGGCGCGTCGCCTCCGTCGCCGGCTCGCGCGGCGCCCGCGCCCGTCAGCGCGGCGAGCGTTGCGGCGAAGGCCGTCAGCCGGGGCCGTCCGCCCATCACCGTCCGTGCGCTCCCGGCTTGTCCCATTCGCCCGCTTCGCCGCCGCGATGAACTGCGGCGGCCAGGAACGCGATTTTTTGTTGGTACGCCGCGAACAGCTGTTCGTTCCCGGCGCTGTCGCCGGGCGTACGCCGGGCGAGCTCGCGCGAGCGCGCGATCGCGTCGTCGAGGCGGCCCATGCGTTCGGCCATGCGCGTGCGTTCCTGCGGGCTCCAGCGCGCCTCCTCGCGGGCGAGCAGCGCGCGCAGCTTGCCGATCGAACGTTCGTAGGCGGCCGCCGCCTCGGCGAACTCGGCCTCCGCCTCGTGCAACAGCGGATCGACGACGGCGCCGGGTGCCGCCGCGGACGCGGCGACCAGCTCGGCCCCGGGCGGGCCCGCCGGAATGCCGTTGTGGGGCCCGCGCAAGCCGACCACGACCAGCGCGACCACCGCCGCGCCCGCCAGCGCGCCGAGCGCGAACGGGCGCCAGTTCGCGATCGACAACCAGGCGAAGCGCTCGCGATGGTCGAGCGCGCCCTCGATCGACGGCCACAACGTCGGCGGCGGCTCGGGCGCATCCAGCGCGCTCGTGTTCGCGACCATCGCCCGCAGGTCCGCCAGCGCCGCCGTGCAGTGCGGGCAGGTCGCGGTGTGCGCCCGCACCGCGGCCGCTTCGGTGGCCGACAGGTCGCCGTCGACGAACGCCGACAGCCGCTCGGCCGCGTAGGTCTTGCACGCGCTCGCCATGGCTATCCGGTCTCCAGCGCCGCCGCCGTGATGCCGTCTGCGGCCAGCATCTCGCGCAAGCGCGCGCGCGCTTTGTGAAGCTGGGACTTCGAGGTGCCGACGTGGCAGCCGAGGATCTGCGCCACCTCCTCGTGTTCCAGGCCCTCGACGTCGTGAAGCACGATCACGGTCCGGTATCCGACGGGGAGGCGGGCCAGCGCCCGTTCGATGCGCGACCGCAGGACGGCGTCGCCGCGGACCGGCTCGGCGCCGACCTGCGCTTCCACCTCGTCGTTGGCTTCCGGCGGCGTGGCGGCCGCGCGGCGGCTGCGGTGCGACAGCGCGGCGTTGACCGCCAGGCGATAGATCCAGGTCGCCAGCGCGGCATCGCCGCGGAACTTGGTCAGGCCGCGGAAGATGCGGATGAACGCCTCCTGCGCGACCTCCTCGGCATCGACGGAGCCGACGATGCGGACGGCCAGCGCGTAGACCCGGCGCTTGAAGCGGTGATAGAGCGCCTCGCGGCTGCCCGCGTCGCCGCGGCGGATCGCGGCGACAAGCGCGACGTCGTTGTCGGAGGCGTCCACCTTGGGTTCCGCCGCCGCCCGTGGCTTGAGCCGCAGCCCGTCAATGGGGAGTTGCGCCGTGAGCTGTGCCGTGGCGCCGATCATCGGTGTCGTGGGCGGTTTGACCGGCATGGGGGCGCTCGCGTTGTCCATAGAACGTGCCCCTGAGCTCGTCAATTGAGGGGGCGCACGGGTCAGTGCATTGAAGGCGGTGGCGGATAGGCCTGCGGGGCGGGTAGGGGCGTGGCGGGAGGTGTCGGCGGTGGGGCCGGGGGTTCCGGCGGAGCTGGGGCAGGCGCCGGGGAGGCGCCCGGCGCGGGCGGCGCCGGTGCTGCGGGCGGCGGGGCGACCGGGACGGGGGAGACCGGCCGCCAGCCCGGGGGCGGGGGCGGGGGATACGCGAGGCCGTCATTGTAGACGTTGATGGCGTCCACGAAGTGCGCCTGCGCCGACGACACCTGGAAACCGGAGACGATCAGCGCCGCCAGGCCGCCGATCAGCAGGGCCGATCCCACCGTCTGGCGGCCGGAGGAGACGGGCAGATCATTTCCCATCGCATCCTTCTTGGGCACGACCACCAGGGTCCCCGCGATGAACGCGCCGAGACCGATCAGGTTCTCGGCGATGCTCATGTGCATGCCGTGGCTGTAGCTGCGCGCATGTTCCTCGGCGACAGGGTTTCCCGCGACCGCCTCCCGCAGGCCGTCCCCGTTGGCGGGGATCGTCTTGCCGTTCTTGCTCAGGACCGGCTGGCCGTCCTCGAGAATCTGGGCGATGCGGCCGTCGTTGCGCGGCGTGTAGCTGGTGCTCGCGCACGCCGCCTGCGCCAGAAACGCGGCGCTCGCGACCGCCAGAGGGCGCCGAAACTTCATGGCGCCCAGTCTAACGCTAACGAAAGTCGATCCACATGTCCGCGGAGCCGAACAAGCCGGGCGCGCCGCCCGGCAGCGGTGCCGACGCGAAGACGCGGACCCTGTACACGCCGCCGCGCGCGGGCGCGACGACCGGGGTCGTGACGGCGCCCTCCGCGTCGGCCGCGAGGTCGGCGACGAACGCCGCCGTCGCCTCCGACCACCGGTACGTGGGTGGCGGCATTGGCGGTGCGACGCCGCGATCGCCGATGCCGCCGCCCAGAAAGCCGAGGTTGTCGCCCGACAGCATCCACCCGTTCGCGGCGACGAAGGGCGGGACGATGTCGCCGCGAACGGGTGAATGCTGTCGGGCGACAACCTCGGCTTTCTGG
>DATMZL010001297.1:0-11154 GCA_035607075.1 Polyangia bacterium | reverse complement strand
CCCCTCGGCCTTCTCGCTGACCGTCAGGATCCGCGCCTGCACCGGCGCCAGCCAGAGCGGGAACGCGCCCGCGAACTGCTCGATGAGGACGGCGATGAACCGCTCCATCGAGCCGAGCAGCGCGCGGTGGATCATGATGGGGCGCTTCCGGCTGCCGTCGTTGGCGACGTATTCCAGCTCGAACCGCTCCGGCAACTGGAAGTCGAGCTGGAACGTCGAGCACTGCCACTCGCGGCCGAGAGCATCCTTGATCTTGAGGTCGATCTTCGGGCCGTAGAACGCGCCCCCGCCCTCATCCACTTGAAATGTACGGCCGGTCTTCTCCAGCACCGCGCGCAGGTCCGCTTCGGCGCGGTCCCAGGTCGGGATCTCGCCCATGAAGCTCTCGGGCCGCGTCGCCAGGTAAAGGTCGAAGTCTTTGAACCCGAACAGCTCCAGCATGTCGAGCGCCAGGTTCATGCAGCTCGAGATCTCGGCGGCGATCTGGTCCTCGCGGACGAACAGGTGGCCGTCGTCCATCGTCAGGCCGCGCACGCGCAGCAGGCCGTGGAGCACGCCGGAGCGCTCGTAGCGGTACACCGTGCCCAGCTCCGAGTAACGCAGCGGCAGGTCGCGGTACGAACGCAGCTGCGACCGGTAGATCGCGACGTGGAACGGACAGTTCATCGGCTTGACGAGATAGCGCTGGCCGTCCAGCTCCATTCCGCCGAACAGGTTGTCCTTGTAGTGCGCCATGTGGCCCGACGTGACGAGCAACTGCTCGCGCGCGAGGTGCGGCGTGTAGACGAGCTCGTAACCGCGGCGGACGTTCTCGCGGCGGATGACGTCCTCGATCTGGTAGCGGACCATCGCGCCCTTCGGGTGCCAGAGCGCGAACCCCGGCCCGACGAGGTCGTCGAACGAGTAGAGGTCCAGCTCCTTCCCGAGTGTCCGGTGATCGCGGCGCTTCGCTTCTTCGATGCGCGCAATGTGCGCGTCGAGGTCGGCCTTCGATTCGAAAGCCGTCCCGTACACGCGCTGCAGCTGCGCGTTGCGCTCGTCGCCGCGCCAGTACGCGCCCGCGAACGACAGCACCTTGAACGCCTTGATGTCTCCCGTCCGCTCGACGTGCGGCCCGCGGCACAGGTCGATGAAGTCGCCGTGCTGGAAGTACGAGACCTCCTCGCCCTCCGGGATCGACTCGATGATCTCGACCTTGTACTTCTCGCCGCGCGACTCGAAGCGCTTGCGGGCTTCCTCGCGCGGCACGACGTGGCGCACGAACGGAAGGTTCTCGGCGATGATCTTCGCCATCTCGGCTTCGATCTTCGCCGCGTCCTCGGGCGCGAACGGCTCGGTGTCGAAGTCGTAATAGAAGCCGTTCTCGATCGCCGGACCGATCGCGACTTTGGCGCCCGGACGCAGACGCTGGACGGCGTCCGCCATCACGTGCGACGCCGAGTGGCGCATGCGCGACAGGGGATCGTCGGGAACGTCCCCCTTGTCGCGAGGCCGGATGGTGCCCTGCTGCTTCATCAGCGCGCGGCCGAGGGGCGGGCGCGACGGAAGCCAGTAGGCACGGGCGGGATTGAACCGCCGACCCCTACCGTGTCAAGGTAGTGCTCTTCCACTGAGCTACGTGCCTGGGTGTTCACGTCGGAAAGTTGAATCGGGGTACGTTACGGCTCCCGCCGCTGGAGTCAAGCGAAACGGCCTCAGCCACGCGCGAACGTCAGCCGGCCAGTCAGTGGACCAGGATCGCCCGCCGGTCCGCCGGCGTCAGCGGGCAGCGCAGAAAGTCGCTGCCGTCAGGCGTGCAGGTGGTCCGCGTGAGCGCGTGCGCGCAGACCTCGTCGACGTCGCCGGGACCGCGGCCGGCCGGGCAAACGGCGTCCACCGTCGCTCCCGCCGGTAGCATCGTGCTGTCCAGCTCGCGCAGAGCGCGAATTCCCAGCGTCGGATACTCCTTGCGGGTCCAGTACTTCGTGCGCTTTTCGCCGACTACGAAGCTGGGCCGACAGCCGGTGTACGCGTAGAAGATGCTGGATTCCACGTATGTGAGGGCGGGCTCCTGGCCGAAGCGCGCGCCCGCGAGCGCCCGGCAGTCCGACGTGTGCAGATTCTTTCCGCGCTGGCGGAAGTAGCTCTCGGGCGTCGGGTGCTTCGGATAGTGACTGAGCCAGAGCACCGTCGATCCCGCGCCCAGCGTCAGCGCCGCCAGCACCAGCGCTCGGCCCAGCGTCCCCGCGCGCCACCAGCGGTCGTAACAGAGCACGCCGAGCACGGGAAACACGAACAGCGCGGCGGTCAGGAACCTGTGGCCCTCGGGCGGTCCGCCGTTCACGTCGATGATCGTGAGCCCGACGATCGACACGATCGCCAGGACGACGGCGAACACGACCAGCCCGCGGCGCAGGGGCGCGGCGCCGTGCCCGCGCCGCGCGGCGACGAACAGGAGCGCGAGCAGGATGGTCCAGATCGGGAACGCGTCGGCGACGAGCGCGATCAATCCCTCCGGGGTCGACAGCGGCAGCGGCGGCTGCTGCACACCGGGCGAGCGCGGCGCCACGAACGACAGGTTCTGGACGGGGCCGCCGGGCGCCAGCGAGCCAGCGAACACCAGGTTCGTCCCGATGAAGGCGACCAGCAGCAGGCCGAACAGCACCAAGCCGCGGCGGCGCGTGGGCGCGAGCAACGTCGGATCGACGAGCCACGCGACCCCGAGGGACAGGCCCAGGACTGCGGCAGACGTCTCGTCAGTCACCGACAGCAAGCCCATCATCGCGACCAGCATCGCGATGGGGCCGCCCCGGGCCGGAGAATTTCGGTCGTCGCGGTCGTTGCGCGCGATCAGCACCGAGGCGATGCCGACGAACAGCAGCATCGCGACGTGCTGGTGCGAACGAAACCCCCAGATGTAGAGCGCGTAGTAGCTGTAGCCGAGGTAGGGCTCGCCGACGCCGAAGCGCAGCACGCACGGCCCGGAGAGCAGGACGGCGGCGACGCTCAGCACGACGACGTGCACGGGCTTCGATCCCGATTCCATCAGCGCGAGCCCGGTCGCCAGCGCGATCAGCACGAACATCACGTCGTGCGCCAGCGACAGCGCGAGCGAAGCGTTGATGACCGAGAACGAGAACACCTGCAGCATCGACGCGAGCACGTCGCCCGAGAAGTGATAGTGGAACGCGATGCCGGGCTCGAACGGGCTGGCGAACGGCATCTGCTGGCCGCGCAGCGACGCGACGAACGGGATGTGCAGCTCGCGATCCCAGATCGCCTTCGGCCGCGACAGGATCATGCTCAGCGCGCCGCCCGTGACCGCGCCCAGCAGCAGCCCGGCCACGGACCGACGATCGAGCGCCGACGGGCGCGCCGGCCGGATCCCGTTGCGCCGCAACCGCCGGTCGAACCAGAGCGCCGCGCCCGCCACCCAGAGGACCCGGCTGACAATCGCCGCCCACTCCAGCCGGACCAGGCGGCAGAGCAGCATCACGACCAGAAGATCGACCGCGACCGTCGCGGGGATCAGCACGGCCAGCTCGGCGAGCCGTCGCTCGCGGCGCGCCCACAGGATCGTCACCAGGGCCAGCGGGACCAGGTAGACGATCACGGAGACGATTTGCGCGAACACTGCCACGCCACCGTCATGCGCTAACTCGCCACCGGTTTGCAACTCTTGCCCCCGCGGGGGCGAGCTGGCAGCATTCCGCCACTCTGATCATCGGCCGAAGTCCCCTGCGCATCGGCAGGCTGGTCGCGTCGTGGCGCGCGCGAATCGCCGCAGCGTCGCCGGCGGATCGGGCCGGCGCCGTCCTGGGCGCGCTGGCGGTCGGCATCGCGTTCGCCGTCGCCGCGATCGGCATCGGCGGCCCGTTCCCCGAGGGCCACTACGCGTCGAGCGCCGCGATCGGCACCGGCGCCACCAACATGTGGCGCTGGCACACGCTGTACCCGGTCGCGAAGATGATCGATCACGCGCCGTCGGCGTCGGACTACTACATGCACCACCCGCTGGGCGTGTTCTGGACGGTCGCGGTGCTGGGCAAGCTGCTCACGTTCTCGAACTGGGTGCTGCGGCTGCCGCCGCTCATTTACGTGACAGGCACGACGTGGCTGCTGTGGCGACTCGGACGCGAGTTATGGGGCGCCGTTTCGGGCGGGCTGACCGCGCTGGCCTACGTCGCGCTGCCCATCACACTGGGGTTCGCGAACTACCACGACCTCGAGCAGCCGGTGATGTTCGGCTGCGTGCTGGCGACGTGGGGCTACGTCCGGCTGGTGCGAACCTGGCGCGAGCGCTACGCGTTTGCCAGCGTGCTGGGCTTCGCGCTCGCGCTGAACCACGACTGGCCAGCGTACATCTGGGGGGCGTTCTTCCTCTCCGGGCTGTTCGTCTACGGCTTCCTGATCCCGCAGGCGTCGCGCCGTCCGCTGCGCCCGCTGTCGTTCGGCCGTTACTGGGCGGCGATGTGCGTCGCGGCCGCCTTCAGCGTCGCGCTGGAGCTTTACTTGTTGAAGGGAAGCGGCCGCATCTCAGACGTGATGGCGTCGTACTTCGTGCGAACGGCCGGCGGCGAGACGCCGCTGGAGGCGCTGCTTGTCGCGCGCCACTACCGGATCGCGCTGATGTTCACGGGCCTCGCGATCTCGCTCGGCAAGCTCGGGCTGGTCGTCATCGCGGCGCGCGCGGTCGTGAAGCGCGATCACTTCGAGTGGCTGGCGCTGCCGCTGTTCATGTGCGCGTACCTCCAGTACGTGTCCTTCCGGCAGGGGGCCGACGTCCATATCTTCTGGCCCCACTACTTCGCGCCGTTCTTCGCGCTGGGCGTCGGCGCCATCGCCGCGTCGATCATCGAGCTCACGACGTGGCTGGGCGATCTGATCCGCGGCGGCACGCAGCGCTTCACGTTCAGGCGCGTCGCGCCCTGGGTGGCCTTGGTCGCGGTCGGCCTGCCGGCGACGCTGGTGCTGAAGGACGGTCTGTCGATCGTCCGGCTGGCGCGTGAGACCGGCGGTCGCTTCGCAGAGGCGAACCTGGACAGCGACATCGATCGGACGACGGCGCTGCACTGGTTCCTGGCGCGCTTTCCCGAGACCGTCGGCGTCGGCTACCACGCGAGCGTGCCGGCCAACTGGGCCGTGCAGTGGGAAACGCGCCCGCACATGGCGACCGCGAACCAGGCCGTCGCCAACACGGGCGGCGAGCGCACGCGCCTCTACGTCCTGGACACGCGGGGCGCGTCGCTGGCCGACATCCGTCACGCGGCGACGAGCTACCACGTGCACGCGATCGGATCGATCTGGCTGATGGACCGCAACGAGAAGCCGGCCCCGCTCGACGGCTACGCGATGGACGAGCGCGAGCCGTCGTGGTGGCAGTGGCTCTGGTACGGCCCCGTCGAGCCGGTGCGCAGCATCCGCTGGAGCCCGTGGGTGACCTGGGAGTGGCGCACGCTGCTGGGACAGACGGCGGCCGTGCCCACCGGCATGCCCGCGACCTTCGACGAGATCCGCATCGCGCACAACGTCGCCGTCGAGCACCACGACGACAAGACGGCGGCAGCTCTGCGCGCGCACGTCGAAGCGGCGCTCGACGTGCGGCGGCGCGCGACGTTCGACGGCGGCACGACGCTGCTGGGTGGAATCTGGCACCGCGGCGCGCGCCGCAGCCTCACGTTGCTGTTCGTCGCGGGAAAGTTCGAGGCCGACAGCCACTTCAAGGTCCACGCGAAGGTCCTGCGCCCGCCGCGCTTCTCCACCCTACCCGCCGACCCCGCCGATCTCGAGATCGCCAGCGGCCCTATCTGGCCGACGACGCTCTGGCGCAAGGGCGCAATCTACCGCTTCGAGATCGTCTACCGAAAACGCCCCGGCACCGAATCGCTCACGGCCACCTGGAGCCCGGGCCCGAAACGCACGGACGCGCAGGCCGCCCTCGAGCTCCTCCGCCTCTGATCAGATCCCCTCGCCCGCGAAGCGGGGAGAGGGTTAGGGTGAGGGGTCTGCGCCTCACCGATGGCGCGCGAGCACCAGATACCCCAACGACTCCTCCGGATCCCCCGCCACCCGATCCAGCAACCGCGCGCCCGCCGCGATCGCCACGACGCTCGGCCCGACGACCGGCAACGTCCACCAGCGCACGCCCTGCCCTTGCGGCGCTTCATGACCCAGCTTCCCCATTCCCTGCGCGAGCCCGCCGGCGCGCGCCACGCGGAGCGCGAGGTAGCTGTTCAGCTTGTGGCCGATGACGGTCCACAGGCTGCCCTGGGCGATCGTCTCGAACACCTCCAGTCCGACGTCGGCGCACATCTGACGGAGGCCGTGCGGGCTGTAGCGAAAGTAGTCGTGCGGCTGCTCGTGCAGGCGGAACTGAAACGGCGCGGTCAGGATCAGGATGCCGTCGCGCGCGAGCACGCGGCTCATCTCCGCCATCAGCGCGCCTGGCCGCGGCGTGTGCTCCAGAACCTGGACGGACAGCACAGTGTCGAAGCAGCCGTCTTTGAATGGCAGCGTGCCCGCACCGTAGACCACGTCGGGCCGCCCGTGGCCGCCGCCGCCCGCCGCCGTCGCCGCGAACGTCGCGCCGTGCTCGATGCCGATGTACGCGCTGACGAACGGCCGGAACCAGTCCTCGTAGGGCTTGTCGCCGCAGCCGACGTCGAGCAGCCGCCCGCGCGCCCGCGGCGCCACCGCGCGCAGCGAGCGCTCCAGCACCGACCACTGCAGATCCACCCAGTCGGCGGCGCGCCGGAGCAGCGGCTTCACGGATCCGACTCGCACACCGCGAACGTGTTCAGGCCGAACTTGTGCGGGAAGCAGCGGATGCGGCTGGGCCGGAAGCCGGCCGCGACCAGCATCGGCCACAGGTCGCGAACGTCGTAGTACATCTTGTGATCGTCCATCTCGCACGCGGGGCTCAAACCCAGGCGAAACGCGGAGAGCTCGAGGAACTTCTTTCCCCGCCACGACGGCACGTTGACCAGCGCCGTGCCGCCGGGCGCGAGCAGCCGCTTCACCTCGCGCAGCAACCCGCCCGCGTCCCAGACATGCTCCAGCACCGACACGATCAGCACGACGTCCAGGCTGGCGGCTGGCAGCGCGGCGAGCGCGTCGGGCAAGCGCCCTTCGATGGCGCGAATCTTCCCGTCCGCTTTCAGGTCGTCCGCCAGCGCGACGTCGACAAGGACCAGGCTCCCGACCTCGCCGGCGATCGTCCGCGAAAACGACGCGTCGAAGCCGCAGCCGAAGTCGCCCACGCGCTTCCCGGTGAACGTTCGCACGTACCGGCGGATCTGCCGCCCCGACAGCCACACACCGAAGCGATCGACGACCGTCCCCTGCTGCTGCTGCAAATATGCCGACTGGCGATTCATATGGGAACCCTCAAAGGGTTCCCATACCCTCCCGCGATGGTCCGCGTCGAGCAAAGCTCGACGGCTCCCCACGCGATGCTCATCGCCCGCGCCTCACCGCGACCGCCGTCGAATGCAGCAGCAACGTGAACGTGAAGGTCATGAACCCGAACACCGCGAACAGGATGCCGGTCACGCCCAGGTTGTTGACCGTCGATCCGGCGAGCAGCCGGAAGCCGTTCTCGAAGTAGTTGACCGTCAGCGCGCCGCCCAGCACCAGGCCGGCGGCGAACAGCAGCCCCGACAGCGCGATCATCCGGTTGTATGGGAAGCGCCGGAACCAGCGCGCGGTCGCCGCGCCGTCGTAGTCGAAGAAGACCTGCGACAGCACGCCCATGTACACGCACTGCAGGCCGAGGATCGCCATCGACACCCCGAACAGCATCCAGTGCAGCGAGAACGTGATCGGCCCGACCGTGACCGGCCCGAGCGACAGCGGCAGCGTCAGCAGCAGGCCCAGCGCCAGCAGGACCAGCCCCGGCTTGAACAGAAAGAAGTTCGCGCCGTAGACGAACATCGCGCGCAGGTTGATCCAGGCCGCCTGCCAGGGCGAGAACCAGCCCGCGCGCTTGTGGTGGCTGAGGCGCCCTTCGCGATCCTTGAGGAAGCGGATCGGGACCTCCTCGGTGCGCAGGCGCATGTGCACCGACTTCAGCACCATCTCCGATGCGTACTCCCAGGACTGCGACCGCAGATCCATCCGCGTGAGCGCGTCTTTGGTGATTCCGCGCATGCCGCAGTGGATGTCGGAGAAGCGGCTGCCGAAGATGACGTTCAGGATCGCGGTCGTCACCGGCGTGCCGAGGTAGCGGTGCAGCGCGGGCATCGATCCGGGCTCGATGTAGCCGCGGAAGCGCGAGCCCATCACGAACTCGGCGCCGCCCCGAAATTTCTCGACGAACGGCGCCAGCTCGCGGAAGTCGTAGGTGCAGTCGCAGTCGCCCATCAGCACGTAGCGCCCGCGGACGAACGGGAGCGCGTCGATGTACGCGCGCCCGAGCCCCCGCTTCGGCGTCCGCAGGACCCGTGCGCCGCCCGCCAGCGCCAGCTCGGTGGTGCGATCGCTGCCGCTGTCGACGATCAGGATCTCTCCGACGACGCCGGCCGCCTTCATGCCGGCGTGGCACCAGGCGACGAAGTCCGCGATCGTGAGCTCCTCGTTCAGCGCCGGGATGACGATCGACAGCTCCGGATCGGCGACGTCGGTCGCAGGGTGCAGCAGCTCGACGTCCGGGTCTCCACGCCCGGCGCTCACATCCGCCCCGCCTGCATCTCCGGGATCATCGCGAGGATCGACTGGCGCAGCGCCTCGCGCGAGGGCCGCTCGCAGCGCCAGCCCAGCGTCTGGATCCGGTCGGTGTTCAGGCGCACGACCGGGACGTCGCCCTTCCAGCCGCGATCGCCGCCCGTGTACGCGAAGCGCACGCCGCCCGGCGCCAGCCCGACGCACTCGACAGCCAGCTCGGCGATCTCGCGCACCGTGATGTAGTCGCCGGTGGCGACGTTGTAGACGGCGAAGGGCGCCGCGGTCTGCTCGTTCGCCGTGAGGACGGCGCGCACGACGTCGTCGACGTGGATGTAGGACTTCGACTGGCTGCCGTCGCCGAGGATGCGCAGCGACAGCGGCTGCTCGCCCGCGGCCACCGCGCGAAGCAGCGCGCGCGCGAAGTCGAAGCCCACACCGTGCGTCTGCCTCGGACCGACGACGTTGCCGAAGCGGAACACGCGCCCCGTCAGCCCGAACATCGCCGCGTAGCTGGAGATCAGCGCCTCGCCGGCCAGCTTGCTGGCGCCGTACGTCGACACCGGCACCAGCGGACCGTGGTCCTCGGCGGCCTCGTGCGTGCCGAGATCGCCGTAAACGCCGCTGCCCGACGCGTAGAGGATCCGCTTCGCGCTCGTCACGCGCATCGCCTCGACCACGCTCTGGGTGAGCGCCGTGCCCTGCACGAAATCGATGGTCGGCTCGTTCGCGGCGCGCGCGATGTCGGGGTTGGACGCCAGGTGAATCACGACGTCGTGTCCCTGCATCGCCGCGGCCAGCGCGGACGTGTCCTCGGCGTTGCCGCGCACGACGCGCAGGCGCGGGTCGTGCGCGTGATGCGCGAAGTGCCATTCGCGTCCGGACGAAAAGTTGTCATACAGGGTCACCGCCGTCAGGCCGACGCGCGGCTCCAGCAGGCGGTCGCAGAAATGGCTGCCGAGGAAGCCTGCGCCTCCGACGATGAAGACCCGCTGAGCTAGTGGACCTGTCGACACCGGGCGAGATACTACCGTCACTTGTGATCGGCGGCGAAGAAGGGCGCCGCTCGATAGGCGCGCGGCCCGAAGCGCGGGAACCGCGCCTGCACGACGTAGGCGGCGACGATAACCACCGCGCCCATCGCCACCACAGCCGCGACGCGCCACGGGCGGCGGCCCCGGCCCCACATCCAGGCGACGCCGACGCCGAACACCGCGCACAGGATCGGCGCGACGAACTGCAGATACGCGCCCTTGATCGGGCCGAAGTTGTCGTTCGGGTACTTGGTCGCGAAGTGGAGCGCCCCGATCAGCGCACCCAGCGGCGGCAGCAGCAGCGCGAAGCGCGGGTCGGGTTCGCCATCCGCACGGCGGCGCCACAGCGCGCGAACGACACCCAACCACGCGATCACGGTGACGAGCGCGATCACCGTCCCCGCCCCGATCGACATCGCGCCCAGCGTGACGCCCTCGCCCGGGATCCACCGCTCGCCCTTGTACACGCCGCCGCCCGAGAAGCTGTAGCCGTAGTAGTCGCTGAACGTGCTCGCGAGCAGCACCGGGAAGAAGCGCGGGTTCGGCTTGATCCCGCTCGGGTACAGCGGGCTGACGTAGATGTCGAGGTTCCACGCCAGGTAGAAACCGAGCGGCCGCCGCTGGAAGTACGGGATCTTCTCGTACGGCGCCTGGTTCGGCTTGAGCAGACCGTCGTAGCCCGTCGGTGACGGCATGCCGTAGAGGATCTGGTTGCGGACGAAGAACGGTCCCGCCACCGCCGCCAGGACCAGCGCGCCGGCGATCACCGGCCGCGCGCGTGCGCGCAGCGCCCGCCACCACGTCGCCGGCGGCCGGGCACGGACGATCTCCAGCCCGATCGCGACGGCGACGGACAGCACCAGCACCGACGCGGAGACCTTGCTCATCAACGCCAGCGCCAGCAGCAGCGAGAGCCCGAGCATCGGCGCCAGCCGGCCGCTGCGCGTGGCCGCGATCGCCGACGGCGTCACCACGAACACCGCCGCCGCCATCAACATCACCAGCGCCTCGTTGGTGATCATGCCGTCGAGCTGCACGCTGACGGGGACGACGGCGGCCAGCGCCAGCGCCACGACGCGCGCCAGTCGCGACTCTGGCAGCCACTTCTCGAGCGCGACCCAAATCAGGCCAAGCCGCGCGATCCCCCACAGCGCACCCATCCAGCCCAGCGCGCCGGCGTCCAGGCCCTG
This sequence comes from Polyangia bacterium, assembly GCA_035607075.1. GTDB lineage: Bacteria > Myxococcota_A > Polyangia > Fen-1088 > Fen-1088 > JADGRB01. The sequence goes on along the minus strand of DATMZL010001297.1, from coordinate 293 downwards.
GGCGACAAGCACCGCCGCGATCGTGTGATAGAGCGGCGGATGATACGCCGTCGCGTTGAACGCCAGCGGCGGCAGCGCGTGCTTGGTCGCGATGTACTGGATGTGCGGCCAGTGGGCGTTGAAGTCGTAGCCGATGCGCGCGTCGAACAGCAGCGCCATCGACAGCCGGGCGAGCACGCCCACGCCGAACGCGCACAGCTCGGGCACGTGCGCGCGCGCCCATGCCCGCAAGCGTGGCGCTACTTCGTGGATTCCCACTTCGTGGCCGCGCGCTTCAGCGCCGGGTGGCTGAC
>DATMZL010001112.1:0-2058 GCA_035607075.1 Polyangia bacterium | reverse complement strand
CCATGCCGTCGAGCGCGAACTCAAGGTCCCCGGCCAGCACGCCGACCTGCGCGTCGGGCGAGACCAGCACGTAGCTGCTCATGTTGCCGTGGACGTCGACCGCGGCCAAGCGGTAGTAGAGCGGCCTTGGTGATGGATCGACGAACGCCGTGTCGGTGACCTCCGCGATCAGGTTCGCCGCACTCGGAACGAAGTCGCGGTCCGTGCCGCCGTGGAGACGGTACCCGCGCAGATCAGGGGCCATGCTCGGGCCCCAGTGAAGCCTGTTCGACGCGGCTCCGTAGCTGGCCGCGATCGGCCCCGGCGTGGTCGGCGCGAGGTTGTCGACCGAATAGCCGCTGTCCGGATCCGAGTCGAACCACCGCGTCGCCGCCGCGTTGCGAGCCTGGACCAGGAACGCGGTGTACGGATTGCCGAACTCGGTCGAGTCGTTCGTCGTGGTCGCCGTGTAGCTGTAGCCGGAGAAGTGGCTCGCGGGCAGCGAAGTGACGAACTCCCAGAAGAACTCGCGCGTCGCGGTCGTGGTACGCATGTAGAGCGCAGCGTCGTCGGCAGAGATCGCGCGGAACGCCGACTGTGGGATCTCGCGCCAGATGTAATACTGCGTGATCATCGTGTCCGGATTGGTCGTGTAGGTCTCCATGGAGCTCGCAGTCCACCGCAGCTTGACCTTGCCGCCCTGATCGAGCGGGACGTCGGTGACGGAAACGATCTGCGGCGTGATCGTGTGGTCGATGTCGAACGTGGCGGTGATGGCCTTGTCGCCGTCGACCAGCAGATCCAGCGGGCTCGTCGAGCCAGTCGCATCGCCTGACCAGCCCGTGAACACGCTGCCGAACACGGCCGACGCGGTGAGCCGCACGGTGCTGCCGTTGTCGTATGTGACCTGGTCGGGTGTGCGCGTCACCGTGCCCTGGCCCGAGCCGGCGAGCGTGATTGTCACCCTGCGCTGCAGCGGCGTGAACCTCGCCGTCACCGTGCGGTCGGCGTTCATCGTCACCGAGATCGGATTGGCGGCGCCCAGTGCGTCACCCGACCAGTTCGCGAACACCCAGCCCGGCGCGGGTGTCGCGGTGAGCTGGACGACGGCTCCGTTCGCGTAGCTCGGCTGGTCCGGGTCACGCAAGACGGACCCGGACCCGAAGACGACCGTCGTCAGCACGCGCGGCAGAAACCCGAGGGGGCACGAGTTGAACGCCACCAACACCGACGGATCCGTGACCCCCGGCACGAGGACGTCGAACACGTTGTCCCCGTTGAGATCGGCGACACTGATGCCGTAGCCCACCTTCGCCGGGCCGTACGCGGTCGCGGTGTTGAACCCGTCCACGCTCGGCGCGGCGTTCCCCACGTTGTGGAAATAGCTGAAGCTCGAGCCGCCTCCGGTCGCGGCCACGACGAGGTCGGTGCGCCCGTCCGAGTCGATGTCGGCTGCCGCGATGCCGAGCGGGCTGCCGGGAGCCGTGTGCGTGAACACGGGCCCGAACACCAGCCCCGGCGCGCCGAGGAATACAGAGATCGATTGGCCGGTGTAGTTGGCCGAGGCGATGTCGAGGTAGCCATCGCCGTTGAAATCCCCCACGGTGACGTCGAACGTTGTGCCCGAACCAAAGAACGGGACGCCGGCCCTGAATGAGCCGTCCCCGACGCCGCCGCTGCCATTCCCCTTCAGCACGCCGACGGACGCCCCTTCGGTCGCAACCACCACATCCAGGATCCCATCCTTGTCGAGGTCGGCGAGCACCAGCCCTTTCGGTGACCCGATCGCGATGGCCGCGATCCCCTGCGTGAACGTCCCGTCGCCCACACCGCCCGAGCCGTGGCCAAGGAACGGGAGCACCGTGCCGTTCCGGAGCGACACCACGAGGTCCAGGATGCCGTCGCCGTTGATGTCCCCCGCGGCGACGTCCCATGCGCTGCCGATGCTGACGTTCGAGTACGGGATGAACTGCCCGTTGCCCACCCCGCCCGAACCCAGCCCGCGGAGCAGCACGAGCCCGGCGTTGTCGCACGCGACCGCGATGTCGAGAATGCCGTCGCCGTTGAAATCAGCGGTGG
>DATMZL010001407.1:0-3208 GCA_035607075.1 Polyangia bacterium | reverse complement strand
CGATTCCGGCCCGCACTGCCACCTGACCGGGTAGCGGCGATCGAGCGGCTCGGGTTCGGGCGCTACGAGAAGGTGGCACTGCGGTTCGACGAGCCATTCTGGCGCACCGCGGGTCTCCCCCACGCGATGATCTTCCCCCGCGACTCCCGTGCCCCGGCGGTCTGGGCGATCGGGCTGGACGCGTTCGGCGCCGGGCCGGTGCTGGTCTTCCAGATCTTCCACAGCGCTGCCGGTCGCGTCCTGGGCGCGGACCCGGACGATGCCGCCCGGTGGGTCCTTGACCTGCTCGCCGACGCGATCGGCAGGTCATGTCCGGCCCCGGCAGCCGTCGCCGTGACCTCATGGGCGAATGACCGGCACAGCGGCGGCGCCTACACCCACATCCCCCCGGGGGCAAACCCAGCCGACGCCGATGTGCTGGGCGAGCCGATCGGCGGGCGCTTGCTGTTCGCCGGAGAGCACACCCAGAGCACGCGGCTAGCTTACGCCGACGGCGCGATGACCAGCGGCATCCGCGAGGCAAAACGGCTTCTCGGCCAGCCCAGCGTCCGTCTCGGCCCGATCCGATGAAGGGCCCCGATCCGATGAGAGACAGAGCCAGATGACCAGGAAAGCAATCTCCACCGACAACGCGCCGGCGGCGCTGGGACCCTACAGCCAGGCCATCGTGGCCGGCGGCCTCGTGTTCTGCTCGGGCACGGCCGGTATCGATCCGGCCACCGGCGTGCCCGGTGACGGCATCGAGGCGCAGACCGAGCTGGCACTGCGTAACCTCGATGCGATCCTGACCGCCGCCGGGACATCGTTGCAGGCCCTGGTCAAGACCACCATCTTCTACGCCAACGTGGAGGACTTCGCGACCATCAACGCGATCTACGCGCGCTTCATGCCCGACCCACCGCCAGCTCGCTCCGCGCCGGCCAACGTGGCGCTGCCCCGCGGCCTGCTTATCTCGATTGACGCCATCGCCGTGCTTCCGTCCGCGTAGCCGGTCGCCTGCATCAAACGACATCGCCACTTCTCGGGGTCCGGAACGATGGCGAGCGAGAACCCGCCGACGCGGCGTCCTACTTTGGTAGGAGGCGGCGAACGCCGGCGTGACGTACGTTCGACACGTGAAGGGCCTTTTGCCGCTCGCCCGCAGGTACGGGTTCGACGTGCTGATCGTGCTGCTGGCGATCGAGACCGCATTCGAAGTAGCCTTCCGGCGCGGTGCGCCCGACGCGCCGCGCACGACACTGTGGTTCACAGTGCCCGCGATCGCGGTGCTGGTGCTCCCTCTCTTCGCCCGCCGGCGCTTTCCTTTCGCCGCTCCGGCCGCGTTCTGGCTGCTGGGCGTCGGGATCTCGTTCGTCGACGGACAGCTGGTCACGTTCACGACCAGCGTCTTCGTCCTGGGGATGGCCGCCTCGTTCCTGCTCGGGAACCAGCGCCGCGCCGTGGTGGCGCAGACGGGCCTGGCCATCGCGGTCGGCGGCGCCGCGATCGTGGTCTACAACAAGCCCGCGCCCTCGGTCAGCGAGCTCGTCTTCATCCCGCTCCTGTTCGGCATCTGCTGGCTCGCGGGGTTTGCCGTGCGCGAGCGGGCCGAGCAGGCCCAGACGGCGGAGCTGCGCGCGGCCCAGGCCGAACGGGAGCGGGACGCGGCCGCGCGGATCGCGGTGGCGGAGGAGCGTGCGCGAATCGCGCGCGAGCTCCACGACATCGTCGCCCACGCCGTCAGCGTGATGGTGCTCCAGGTCGGCGCGGTCAGGCACAAGCTCCCCGACGCGCTCGCCGAGGACCGCGACGCGCTCAGCAGCGTCGAGCAGGCCGGGCGCACGGCGCTGGCCGAGATGCGCCGTCTGCTGGCCGCCATGCGCCGCGACGAGGACGACGTCGACCTGGTGCCCCAGCCCGGCCTCGACGCCCTCGGCTCCCTGCTGGACGAGATCGGCCGGGCCGGCCTGCCTGTCCGGCTGCACGTCGACGGCGAGCCGTTCCCGCTCCCGGCGGCGATCGACCTGTCGGCCTACCGGATCGTTCAGGAGGGCCTGACCAACGCGCTCAAGCACGCCCGCGCCAGCCACGCCGACGTGACGGTGTGCTACGGATCCGACAGCCTGCGAACCGAGGTACGCGACGACGGCATCGGTGCCACGGCGGGCGACGGCCTCGGTACTAGCCACGGGCACGGGCTCGTCGGCATCCGCGAACGCGTCAAGATCTACGGCGGCGAGATGACCGCGGGAACCGCCAACGGGGGCGGTTTCGTGCTCAGCACGCGCCTCCCGCTCAGCGGTGACCCGATATGACGATCCGCGTGCTCGTCGCCGACGACCAGTCGATGGTCCGGGCCGGTTTTCGCATGCTGCTCTCACGCGAGCAGGAGATCGAAGTCGTCGCGGAGGCGAGCAACGGGCTCGAGGCGGTCGCGGCGGCCGCCCGCTTCAAGCCCACGGTCATCCTGATGGACATCCGCATGCCCGAGCTCGACGGGCTCCAGGCGACGCGGAGGATCCTCGCCGCCGATGACACGGCGCGGATCCTCATCCTGACGACGTTCGACTTCGACCAGTACGTGTACGAAGCGCTCCGCGCCGGCGCCAGCGGTTTCCTGCTCAAGGACGAACCCCCCGAACAGCTCCTCGCCGCCATCCGCATCGTGGCCGGCGGAGACGCCCTGCTCTCCCCCGCCGTCACGAAACGCGTGATCAGGCAGTTCGCGCGCATCCGGCCATCCTCGCCGCCACGGGAAGTCGGCGAGCTGACCGAGCGTGAGCTAGACGTGTTCCGCCTGGTCACGCGCGGCTACTCGAACGCCGAGATCAGCCGCGAGCTCTACATCAGCGACACGACCGTCAAGACGCACATCACGCACATCTTGCAGAAGCTCAACCTTCGCGACCGCGTCCAGGCCGTGGTGCTCGCGTACGAGACGGGGCTTTTCGAGGCTGACGCGCGGCCGCCAGGCAATCGCCACGAGCGCCCCGCTCGCTGAGCAACGCGTGCTGCACCGAGCAACGCGTGCTGCGCTCGGCCCCCGGCACCATAACGCCATGGAACCCCGGTTCCAGTGCGTTCTAGTGTGTCGCGCCTGAAGTTCGCGTTGTTATGTGGGATGTTTTAGGGATGAGGCATCACGGGCCGTGGGCCGTTCCGGTTGAGGTAAGTGAGCAGGACCGGGTGGTCCTGGAGGGCTGGGCAGCTGGGCAGGGGCGCCGGGCGG
>DATMZL010001261.1:0-4052 GCA_035607075.1 Polyangia bacterium | reverse complement strand
TCGTCGCCGTGGGCGAGCAGCAGCTCGCCCAGCGCGCGCCGCGCCGACTCGCCGCCTCCGGGGCGCCGCAGGCCCGACACCACGCGCTGCTGCCGTTCGACGTAGAGCGCGTCGAGCCGCTGGACGACGGCGGGCGCGGGCCAGTCGCCCAGCGCGCCTTCCAGGACGTCGATCGCGCTGGTGCTCCGCCGCGCGCCGCGGTCGCCGAGCGCATTCGCCTCCTCCGTCCAGCGGACGACCTGATCGAGGCGGTCGCGCCAGTCGCGCACCTCGGGTTGCATCGTCGTCAGCGCCGCCAGCGCCAGGGCGACCTGCTCGGCGCCACCACGCGGAGAGAACAGCGAGACGACCAGCTCGGCGGCAGGCCGCAGCAGGCGCTGGTCAGCTTCGGGGATGCGGGGTGGGGCGCTCCACAGCTCGGCGGGATCGAACAGAGCCAGCGCCTCGCGGAACGAATCGAAGATCGTGTCGTAGACGTCGTCGTTCTCGAGGTCGCGCACCTCGCGCTTCAGGGTCGCGACGTTCAGGGCCAGCACCGGGTCGAGGAGGTAGTGCAGCAGCTTGCTGCGCAGGCCCGCGCGCTCGGGGGCGTTAGCGGGAAGCGCCTGGAAGACGAGCCGAGCTTCCGTGAAGTCGTCCTCGTAAGCGATTCGCCCGATGCGGGTCGCCTCGGAGGCGACCGCGCGCGATGGTCCCTCGGGCGTCGGCGGGGCTTTGTGGGCGCAGCCGGTCAGCACGGGCGCCAGCAGCGCCGCGATGCAGACCACCGTCCATGTCGGAAGCAGGCGGGCGGGCATTAGTGCACATTTTAGTTGTTAGTTGACGAGATGGTACGCTTTTCGCGTGTGGCGCCGCCGCAGCGACGCGGAGCTCCCTCTGGTTGTCGGGCACCGGGGAGCCAGCGCGATCGAGAGCGAAAACAGCGTGGCGGCCTTCGCGCGCGCCCGCGCCGACGGCGCCGACGGTGTCGAGCTGGACGTCATGACCTGCGGGACGGGCGAGGTGGTCGTTTTTCATGACGACGATCTGGTGCGGCTCGGGAGTCGTCCCGAGATGATCGCCGAGACGCCGTTCGCGGTGCTGCGCGCGCTGACGCTGACGTCGGGGGCGAAGATTCCAACTCTGGAGGAGGTGTTCGAGGCGTGCGGGCCCGACCTGCTCGTGAACGTCGAGCTCAAGATCCCGAGCCGCGGTCCGGTGGCGCTCGCGCCGCTGGTCGATGGCGTCGCCGCGATCGTCGAGCGCGCGGGCGCCGGTGAACGCGTGCTGGTTTCGTCGTTTCACCCAGGCGCGGTGAGACTGTGGATGCGGCGGCTGCCGGCGGTGCGCGCGGGCCTGCTGTTCGAGCGCGATTCGCCGCTGCCGTTGCGGCGCGCCTGGGCGGCGCCGCTGCTGCGCCCGTTCGCGCTGCATCCCGAGCTGGTGCTGTGCACGCCCGATCGCGTGCGCGGCTGGCACGCGCGCGGCTACATGGTCAACGTCTGGACCGTCGACGAGCCGGCGGCGCTCGCGGCCTGCCGGCGCATGCGCGTCGACGCCGTGATCACGAACGATCCGGCGCGGGCGCGCGCCGCCCTCAGCGGCTGATGCCGGCCAGGTAGAGGCCGGCGAAGATCTTCGGATCGATGCCCAGCCCCTTCGCGGACTGAGCGGCGAGGAACGCGTCCAGCTCGGCGAGCGGGACCTCGTGCACCGTGATGTCCTCGGTGTCGTCGCCGCCGCCGGCCCCGACGCGCGCGAGCCCGCGGGCCTCGAAGAACGAGACCTCCTCGTCGCTGACGCCGACCGCGATCGGCCCTTCGAACAGCCGCACCATCTCCGTGGCGCGGTAGCCGGTCTCTTCTTCGAGCTCGCGGGCGGCCGCGTCGGCCATGCTCTCGGTCTGCTTTCCATCGATGTCGCCGACAAGCCCCGCCGGCAGCTCGATCACCCGCTTGTGCACCGGCCTGCGGTACTGCTCGACGAGCACCAGGTGGCGCGCGCCGGTGACGGCGACGATCACGACGATACCGGTGACGCCGGGCCGCGTGACGTACTCCCAGCCGCTCTCGTCGATGAACGTCAGGTAGCGTCCCTTCGTCAGTACGCGCGGGTGCGCGGGCGCGCCGTCGTCCACGTGTTCGGTGTCGTCCTTTCCCCTGGTATCCACGGCCGTATGACTAGCACAATGGCGGTGCATGAAGACGCTGGCGGGCGCGCTCGGGTTGGTAGCCGTCGCCATCAGCAGTTGCGGCGGGGGCGGGCGAGAATTCTTCGCGTGCGTGGTGGGCTCGGGGACCACCCAGGTCTGCATCGAAACCGAGACCGACGTTTCAGACCAGAACGAGTGCGGCACTGGCACGCTGGTGGATTCGTGCCCCCGTGCGGGTGCCGACGGCGCCTGTGTGCACGTGTTCGCGGAGGCGGGCCCGCTGACCCAGCGCACCTGGTACTACTCGGGAACCGCGGCCGATAAGAGCCAGGAGATGTCCGCGTGCACGACCAACGGCGGCACCTGGCTGGAGCCGTAGCGTCAGCGGCTCGACCTAGTAGCCGTCGTACGGGACGACGTCGATGGCGCTCTCCTGCACCTTTGCGTCGAGCAGCAGCTTCTTCATCACGGATGCGGTCGCCACCATCGTGATCGCCAGATCGCGCGCGTGCACGTAGCGCTTGATCGCGGCGTTCACGACGGCGGGCGTGAGCGCGTTGATTCGATCGGGATAGCTGTCGACGAAATCCGCGGGCAAGCCGGCGACCTCCGCTGTCACGCGCGCCGCCAGACGGTGCTCGGGAACATCCATGTCCGACGCGTGCGACCCGATCACGAACCGCTTGAAAAACGTGACCTCGTCGGCCGTCAGGCCCTTCTCCATGAACGCGACGTACAGCTTCAGAACCAGCTTCAGCGTCGTGACGGTCTTGTCGCTGCCCGAGAACACCCAGCCCGTCACCGGGCCGACGCCGCGCCGCGGGGACAGCGCCAGGTACGCCCCATAGGCGAGCCCGCGCTTGCGCCGGATCTCCGTCATCATCGTGGCGTTCATCGCATGGCCGCCGAACGCCGTCAGCCCGAGGGTGAGCGGCACGAAATCGGGATCGGCGGCGCGAACGGCGGGGTGGCCGAACAGCAGCTGGGTCTGCTGGCGATCGGGCTTGTCGACCAGCTGGATCCGCCAGCCTTTGGGCGGAACGGGCTCGCGCAGCTCCAGCGCGTTCGCCTCGGGCGCGGGCCCCGTCGGCAGCCCGTGGAACGCGCGCTTCAGCGACGCACCGAGCGCGGCCGCCTCGACGTCGCCGGCGAACGCGAACACCAGGTTCTTGCCGACGAAATGGCGGCGAAAGTGCGCGCTGATCTCGTCGGGGCGCGCCGCCGCGAGCGCGGTCGCGATCCCGTCGGGCGGGTGGCCGTACGGGTGATCGGCGTAGAGGTTGCGCGCGAAGAACCGGCCCGCGAGCGCGCGGTCGTCGGTGCGTTGCTCGTCGATCTCACCGAGGATCTCGTGGCGGGTGCGATCGAGCTCGGCCGCCGAGAAGTTCGGCCGCACCAGCACGTCGGCCACCAGCGCCAGGTACGCATCGAGGTTGCGGGCCAGGACCTCGCCCTCGAAGCGGGTCGAATCGACGAACGTCTGCACTTCCAGCGTGGCGCCGAGCGCGTCGAACGCGGCGTCGATCTCCTCGCGAGACTTGCCACCCGCACCGCGGCGCGCCCACTCAGCCGCCATGTTGGTCAGCCCCTCACGATGGCGCGGATCGGACGCCGAGCCCGAGCGCGACGCGATCACCACGTGCACGAGCGGGATCGTGTGGTTGCTCTCGACGATCAGCAGCGAGCCCGACGGCCCCGGCCTGCGCACCGCCGCGCCCGCGGGCGTCGCCGGCGGCGCCTTCGACGCCGACACGGCCAGCGTCGCCGCCGACAGCAACGCGCCGATCACGATCACGAGCGGACCTCGCTCTTCGAGCGCACGATGACGATCGACCGCGCCTCGATGGCCAGGTACTGCGCCGCGATCCGCTTGACGTCCTCGACGGTGACAGCCTAGTAGGCAGCCGCGCGCGTGAACAGG
>DATMZL010001259.1:0-11352 GCA_035607075.1 Polyangia bacterium | reverse complement strand
CCAGCTTCGACGACGTGCGTGTCGCGGTCGCGACCGCGTACGGCGGGCGGCTGTCGGACGCGATCCTGCGGACGACGGCCGAGAACCTGGCCCGGCGAATCGCGTCGGTCAGGCGCCGGCACGTCGCCGCGACGAACTTCCGCGACATGCTCTCCGGCGCGCAGCTGCCGAGCGAAGGCGTGCTCGCCGACGAGGTCCGCGGCGCGACGCTGGACGCGATGGGGCCGGTGGTCGGAATCCCGATGGCGCCCGACAGCGCGACGGCCTTCAGGCTCGATCTGGTGCCGGTCGGTGGTGCGCCCAACGATCGCGTGCTGTCGTCGACGTGGCGGCGGGCGCTCGGGGCGGGAGCGGTCGGGGCGGCCGCCTTGCTCGCGCTGCTGCTCGCGCTCGCGGGCGGATCCGCGGGCGTGCTGTCGTTGCCGATCGCGTTCGCGCCCGTGGCCGCGGCGATCGCGCCCGCGGCGCTGCTGAGCGAGCCCGTCGGCCTGCCGACGCTGTCCTTCTATGCGGGCGCGCTGGCGGCGGGCGCGATCCTGGCGATGGCGGCGACGCCGGTGCGCGCGCGAGGGCGCGCATGAGACGGTCGCTCCTCGCGCTCGCGGCGCTGGCGCTGGTCGACTGCGGGGCGCCGCCCTGGCAGCTCGGACGGCCGCTGGACGGCCGCCCTTCGATCCCGCCGGAACCGGCGATCGCGACGCCCGCGCAGGCGGCCGCAGACGCGAAGAAGGCGCACGCCAGCCGGCGCCGCGTCCTGGAGATCACCGCGCTCAGGCAGCTGGAGGTCGCCGAGAAGCTGACCGATTCCGGCCGCGAGCGCCTCGCCGAGCTGCTCGTCGCGCGCGCGGCGGAGTTTCACGCGCTGGGACGCGCCGTTCCGGAGAGCGGCGATCTAGAAGCCGCCGCGCGGCTGGACCCGGCGACGGTCGCGAAGCTGACGCCGGCGCGCGCCGTCGCGGCGTCCGCCGCAGCCGAGGCCTGGAAGGCGATCGGCGCGCGCGAAGAGGCGCGGGCGGCGTCGCTCCGCGCCGCCGAGCTGGGGGGCGTGCGGCCGGGTGACGTCGGCATCATGCCCCGGCGGCAGACGGCCACGGCGATCGCGGCCGGTGGGCAGCCGCCGGCCGACGTCGACAACTACGTCCTCGAGGGCGCCGCGCTGTCGTCGCGGTTGCTGCCCCTCGTCGCCGCGTTCCCGTGGTTGCTCGATCACAAGACGCGCGCGCTGTTCTGGGCGGAGACGCTGCTCGCGGAGGACCCGACGTCGCCCGACGTGCTGGAGGTGGTCGCCCTGATCTGGGGCCGCGAAGGGCGCTTCGGCGGCACGGAGCGCATCTTGACGGAGCTGACCTACCACTCGCCCGATCGCGCGGCCGGGATCGCGCGCGGCGCCACGGTGTGGGAGCGCGTCGGGCGGCCGCGCGAGGCGTGCGCGCAGTGGATCCGCGCGGCGCGCTGGCGAGACGATCCCGAGGATCCCGTGTGGCGCAAGGCGCTCGCGTGCGCGCGGCGCGATCCGGGCGCAGGCGATCCGAAGGCGATCCGCGACTACGTCGTCAGCCGCGCGCGCCCCGAACGGCGCGAGGCGATCGCCGCCGAGCTGGACGGGCGGCCGCCGCCGTCCGTTGACGGCGGCGTTCCTGACGCGGCGGCCGTTGACGCGAGAGGCGCGGCGGGCGACGGCGGCGGGCAGTGACGATGGGCGCGGGCGCGGTCCTTGCGTGTCCCTTCGATGGGGTCGCGCTCGACGCAGGGGGTGATTGCCGTCGCTGCGGGGCTGGCTGGCGCAGCGAGGCCGATCTGTCCGCGCGCGCCCCGACGGCGTTCCGGCGACTGGCAGTGGACGAGGAGGTCGGCAGGCCGGGCCCGTCGTGGAAGCTTGTGTGCCCCGCGTGTCGCGCGACGTTGGCGCCCTGGCGGCTGCAGCAGCTCGACATCTGGATGTACCGCTGCCCGTCGTGCGCGGGTTGGCTGTGCCCGCGCGGGACGCCGGCGACGCTGTCGCGACTGGAGCTGCAGATCCAGCGTCGCGACGCGTTCGACAGCTTCTCGCCCGAGGAGCGCGAGGAGATGGCGCGCGAGATCGCCGCCGAGGCGGCCGCGTCAGCGCCCGATCGCGAGCTGCCTCCGGTGCAGGATTTCCTGGCGAGGTTCGGCATCCCCGTCGTCACGAGCATCCACCGCGAGCGAATTCCGGCGATGACCTGGGCGCTGGCACTGACGCTGGTGGCGGTGTTCGTCGTCGAGACGCGCGGCGCCGATGTCGAGCAGATGGTCGCGCGATTCGGCTACGGACCCGACAACCGTGGGTTGTGGGCGGCCTTGAAAGCGGCGCTCGCGCACGGCGGCATCGGGCACCTGGTGGGCAACGCGTACCTGCTGCTCGTGTTTGGCGACGGCGTCGAGCAGCGCGTGCCGCGCTGGCTGTACCTGCCGGCGTTCGTCGCTGCCGCTGTCGGCGTCCTGCTGGTCGACGCGGCGCTACACCCGCAGAGCGTGCTCATCGGCGCGAGCGGCGGCGTCGCCGCGCTGATCGGCGCCTGCGTGGTGCTTCAGCCGCGCGCCCAGGTCGCGGTCCGTCTCCTGTTGTTCGAGCTGCGGCTCCGGATGCCGACGGTCTTCCTGCTCGCGCTCGCGTTCCAGGGCCTGATGGCGGCGCTCCACGTCCCCGGCGTCGCCTGGACCGCTCACCTGCTCGGCCTGGCCACGGGCGCGATCGGCGCGGCGCTGCTGCTCATCGCACGTCGTTCACGGCGCTCGTGATGTCGTCGGCCGTGCTCCGGATGCCGTCCGGACCAGCGGATACGATGCGAATGTCGCCCTGAATGCACATGATGGTGATCGCCGTCCCCCAGGGGTCGGTGAACATCTGCTTGGCGACGTAACCGTTGTCGATCAGGTCGTCCTTCGTCTTCGGCAAGGCGCTGTGTTCGATCTCGTATGCGATCGCCGCCTCCGCGATCGCCGACACGCGTCGCTCTGCGGTTCGTCGCTCGACGTGGCAGTCGAAGGCGAAAGCGTCGATGCAGACCTGGCTCGTGAGCGCGTACAACCCGACGACGGCGCAGATACCGGTGAACGCGAGGCCGCAGAGCAGGGCGCAAGAATGGGAAAGGACGACCTCAGCGCGGGTCCGTCGGAGGGCGGAAAACATGCCGCTCACCAGCTGTGGACGTCGTCGGCTGTGCCCCCGATGTTATCGGGACCGGCGGATCCGACCCGCACGTGTTCGCCGTCGCACCGGAACTGGATGGTCTTCCCCCACGGGTCTCTGAAGTTCCGCTTGTCGACGTAGCCGTCGTCGATGAGTTCGTCCTTCGTCTTCGGGCAGCCCCCGCCGTGATCCGCGCGGTACGCGATCACCGCCTGCTCGACGGCCTCAACGCGTCGCTTGGCGTAGGAAATTCGCGGGCTCGGACAGCGGTGGATCGTCGCGACGAAGAGGCCGAACGCGGCGCACGTCCAGGTCAACGCGACGCCGAGGAAGGGGAGGGTAGCCTGCGAGAAGACCTTCATGGGATCCGGGGAACGACGCATGCCGCCCGGTTGTGCAAGCGACGGACCAGCGACGGAGCGGCTCGTCTTGCCGATGTTGGCGGACAGCGAACGTCGGGTCGACAACGTGGCGCGCTGACATCCCCGCCGCTGACGATTTGGCCCGCGCGCGATCAGACGGGCGCGCGTGGCGCGTCGTCGCCGAAGACGTCGGCCTCGAAGACGCGGATCTCCGTGTCGGCGTCGGTCCACGCGTTCGCGGGCAGGCCGGCCTTGCGGCAGGTCGCGGCGAGGAACTTCTCGCGGTCGAGGCCGTGCTCGACGGCGACTTGCGGAAGCAGCAGGCCGCGGGCGCCGCCGCGGCGCACGTCCAGACCGTGGCGCCCGATCTCGATCTCCTCGGGACGATGAATCACCACGTCGGGCGTCAGCACCGAGATCTCGACGGTCATCGCCTGCAAATCATCGGCGTCGATCGGCGCAAACCGCGGATCGCGCGTGGCCGCCGCGGCGGCCATCTCGCTGACCACGCTCCACAGCGAGCGCCCGCGGTCGAGCGTGCCGATGCACCCGCGCAGGGCGCCGCCCACGTGCAGCGTCACGAATGCTGCCCCGGGCGCGGCGAGCGCCGCGGGCGGTTCCCCATCGCCCAAATGCGCGCCGCTGGCGCCGTCGATCCGTGAGATCACCGCCGCGCGCGCGTGCTCGACCAGCAAGCGCCGATCGGCGACGGACAGCGTTCCCGATGCGACTTGCGGCACCGTTCGAGGCTAACGCGCGCGCTCTTCGAACGCGAGCAGCTTCTCCCGCAGCGACGCGAGCAGCGCAGTCGACGCCGGCGATTCGGCGAGGTTCTTCTTCTCGCCCGGATCGGCCGAGAGGTCGTAGAGCTCATAGCGCCGCTCGCTGATGCGGTGAATCAGCTTCTTGCCGTCAGCGATCATCATGGTGGCGTGGTGGGGCCAGGCCGTCGCGGGCAGCATCTCGGCGAAGATCGGATGTGCCGCCGGCCCGTGCGCCGCCTTGCCCTGCGTGATGACGGGAAGCAGGCTCTGCCCGCGCATGTTTGCCGGAATGGGCGCGCCCACCAGATCGATCAGCGTCGGCGCGACGTCGACCAGCGCGACGGGATCGTCGATCACGTGCGGCTTCTTGCCGGGCACCACGAAGATCAGCGGCACCCGGAGCTGCTCCTCGAACACGTCCGTGCCGTGGAAGTAGGCCTTGTGCTCCCCCCACGCTTCGCCGTGATCGGCCATGACGACGATCGCCGTGTTGTCGGCCAGGCCCAGTTCGGAGACGGCGTCGATCAGCTTCTTGACCCACAGATCAGCGAACGCGATCTCGTAGTCGTACTTCTCCATCAGGCCGGGGACGCCCGACAGCGACGTCGGAAATTCCTTGTGCGTCATGTACGACGAGTGCGGCTCGAACAGGTGCGTCCAGAGCGCGAAGTGCTCCTTGCGCGCGGCGGCTTGCTTCAGACGATCGATCACGCGCGGAACGATCCGCGGCGACGCGATGTCCTTGTTCGATTCGGCGATCGTGCCCGCGCCGTCGTCGGACCACTCGGCGAAGCCGCGGCTGATCCCGCGATCGGCCGTAAAGTAGAAGTGCGAGAAGATGCCGATGGGCTTCAGGCCCGCCGCGGCGAGCGTCTCGAAGAAGGTGTGGTTGGTGGGCAGCAAGTTGGGGTAGTTGGTGCCCGGCTTGTCCCACGCGATGTCCGACGGGTAGCGCCCGGTCAGGATCACCGGGAACGACTTCGGCGTGTTGGGCGCCTGCGACCAGGCGCGCTTGAAATAGGTTCCCTTGCGCGCGAGCGAATCCAGCGTCGGCGTCAGCGACTTTCCGGCGGGACGCCCGTAGCCGGCGACGCCCAGGCGATCGCCGCGCAGCGCATCGATCGTGATGATCAACAGGTTGCCCTTGAACCCGTCGGCGCGCGGCGCGACCGGCGCGATCGGAGCGGCTGACGGCTCGCCGGCCTTGCTGCCGGCCGCCGCGGTGGACGCCTTCGCGTCGCCGCCCTCGCAGTTCTCGTCGACGCCGTTGCCCGGGACGTCCTCGGCTCCAGGAAAGACGTCGGCGCGCGTGTCGTCGCAGTCGCCGCCGCCGAAGCGCGCCGAGTAGCCGTCGCCGTCGTGATCGGTGGCGCGCCGGGCGGCGCCGAGCAGCAGGCGCATGCCCCACGATCCGTCGGTCGCGGCCGCGAAGCCGGGCGAGCCCTCGGGCAAGCGCCCGCCGATCATCAAGCAGGCGAACGCCACGATCGCGATCGCGAAAGACATCGCCGACCCCAGCCGCGCGGGCAGGCGCGCGCCGAGGCCGCGGCCAGCTCGCGAGCCGAACCAGAACAGCCCGTGACCGACGCCGAGGACTATCGCGACAGCGAGCGCGTACAGCGGCCCGAGGTCGAGCACCCGCCAATCGGCGCGCGACAGCGCCGCGACGAGCGCCAGCACGGTGGCGACGCCCAGCGTGATCAGCAGGACGCCGGTGGCGCCCAGCGCGCGCGGGCGCGGGAAAGCGCGCGCGATCCGACGCAACAGCGGCAGCGCCGCGATCGCCGCCAGCGCGGCCGGCACCGCGCCGATTGCGACCAGGCCGCCCGCCGCGATCGTGGCCAGCTTCTGGCTCTGCATCTTGCCGACGAACATGCGCTGGCCGGCGGCCGCGACCACCGCCACGACAACAACGCCGACGGCGCCCGCGAGAATCCCCGCGACGACCGCGCGGTCGCGGCCCGGGTCCTCGCGCAGCGACGTCCAGCCCGGCGTGCGCGCGGCATCCAGCGCCGCCGCCAGCACAGCCACGGCGAATGCGACCACCAGCGCGACCGCACCGTAAAGGCCGATCGCGAGCAACAGGACCTGGCCCGAAGCGCCCGCGCGCATCGAAAGCAACGCGTCCACTAGCCCGGCGCCGACGATCCCGGCCAGCGCGGAGGCCGCGACCGGACGCCGGAGGGTCGGGAGCTGCATCCGTACGCGGTTAGCACGGGCAGCCGTCCGTGACAATTACCGTGTGGGGAGCCGGCGAGCTTTGCTCGCCGCGCACCATCGCGGGAGGGTTCGGGAACCGTCTCAGGGTTCCCGCCTTCATGACCGCCGACAGGCGACCCTTGACAGCTCTGACGCGACAAAGTATTGCGGGCCGATGGGAAGACGAGACAACCGGCGGTCGATGAAGATGCGCCGCCGCACCCGGCAGCGAAAGCTCAAGGCACGGCTGGCGAAGAAGCGCGGCGCCGCGCGCGACAAGGCGGCGTCCGCGGGAGCGGCCAAGCCGGCGAAGAAGAAGGCCGCGGCCGCCAAGAAGTAGGAAGCAGGCGTGGCTGTGGCAGGCGAAACGCCCGCACCCGCGCCTGCGCCCGCAGCGCCTGCGCCCGCAGCGACGACGGCGCTCATGCGCCAGTACCTCGACGTCAAGGCGAGGTATCCCGACGCGATCGTCTTCTTCCGCCTGGGGGACTTCTACGAGATGTTCCACGAGGACGCCGTGTACGCGGCGCGCGTCCTCGATCTCACGCTGACCACGCGGGACAAGGGGAAGGAAGACCCCGTCCCGATGTGCGGCATCCCGCACCACGCGGTGCGGCCGTACCTGGTGAAGCTGACCGAGCTCGGCCATCGGGTGGCGCTGTGCGAGCAGCTCGAGGATCCGCGCGCGGTGCGTGGCATCGTCAAGCGCGACGTCGTCCGCGTCGTCACGCCGGGCGTGATGCTGGACGAGGAGTCACTGGACCCGCGCGCGCCCAGCTACGTCGCGGCGATCGTCGGCGACGCGCGCGGCGGCTACGGGCTGGCGTTCCTGGATGTGTCGACGGGCGATTTCCGCGCCACCGAGGCCGCGACCGGCGACGCGCTCGTCGAGGAGATCGGGCGCGTCGCGCCGCGCGAGCTGGTGTTCGGCCGCGACGACGACGGCAAGGCGCTGGTCGAGCTGGTGCGGCCTGCACACCCGTCGGTGCCGCGCACGAACGTCGCGCCCGGTGACAACGCGGCCGAGCTCGTGCGCGCGTTCGGCGCGGCGGTCGCGGGCAATCTGACGGCGCGCACGCCGCGTGCGGCCGCCGCCGCGGGCGCCGTCCTGCGCTACGCCGCGGCGACGCAGCCTGGGGTCGAGCTGCCCGTCACGCGCGTCGACGTCTACGGCCGCACCGACACGCTGATCATCGACGAGCAGGCGCGGCGGCACCTCGAGCTGACGGAGTCGCTGCTCGATCGCCGCCGCGCGAGCTCGCTGATCGAGGTCCTCGACGAGAGCCGGACCGCGATGGGCGGGCGCCTGCTGCGGCGCTGGCTGCTGTTCCCGTCGGTCGACGTTGCCGCCATTCGCCGCCGCCACGACGCCGTCGAGCGGCTCGTCGCTGCGCACGCGGCCCGGGACGCCGCGCGCCGCGTGCTCGGCGAGGTCGCCGACATCGAACGCCTCGTCGGACGCGCGCGCCTGGGCGTCGCGACGCCGCGCGATCTCGCCGTGCTCGGGCGCTCGCTGGCACGCTTGCCCGATCTGCGCGCGGCGCTCGCCGACGCCGACGCGGGCGAGCTGGGCGGCTCGCTCGCGAAGGACGAGAGCCTGCTCTCGCTGGGCGACGACCTGGGCAGCGAGATCGCGGCCGAGCTCGGGCGCGTGCTGCGCGACGACGCGCCGGCTGTTACAAAGGACGGCGGCTTCGTCAACGCGGGGGTCTCGGCGGAGCTGGACGAGCTACGCGACATCGCGGCGGGCGGGCGCAACCGCATCGCCGCCATCGAGGCGCGCGAGCGGGAACGCACCGGAATCCCGTCGCTGAAGGTGAAGTTCAACAGCGTGTTCGGCTACTACATCGAGGTGACGCGCGCGCACCTCGCGTCCGTCCCCGAAGACTACCGGCGCAAGCAGACCGTCGCCAACGCCGAGCGCTTCGTGACGTCCGAGCTGGGCGAGTTCGAACAGACGATCCTGTCCGCCGACGAGCGCCGCATCGCGCTCGAGCTGGAGATCTTCACGGCGCTGCGCGCGACTGTCGCGACGGCGTCAGCCCGGTTGCTCGCGCTCGCGGCGCGCGTCGCCGCCGTCGACACGCTGGCCGCGCTCGCCGAGGTCGCGCACCGGTCCGGCTACTGCCGCCCGGAGGTCGACGACGGCGGCGTCATCGACCTGGCCGACGCGCGCCACCCCGTCGTCGAGCGGCTGGCCGCGGCGGGCGCCTTCGTGCCCAACGACGTCCGCCTGGATCCGGCCGCCGAGCAGGTTCTCATCGTCAGCGGCCCCAACATGGCCGGCAAGTCGACGCTGATCCGCCAGGTCGCGCTGGCGGTGATCCAGGCGCAGATGGGCGGCTTCGTCGCGGCACGCCGCGCGCGCATCGGCATCTGCGATCGCGTGTTCACGCGCGTCGGCGCCGGCGACAACCTGGCGCGCGGCGAGTCGACGTTCATGGTCGAGATGCGCGAGACCGCCCAGATCCTGCGCTACGCGACGGCGCGCAGCCTGATCGTGCTCGACGAGATCGGGCGCGGGACGTCGACCTACGACGGCGTTTCGATCGCGTGGGCCGTGGCCGAGCACATTCACGACCGCGTGGGCGCCAAGACGCTGTTCGCGACGCACTACCACGAGCTGGGCGCGCTGGCGGCGCAGCACGCGCGCGTGCGCAACGTGTCGGTGGCGGCGCGCGAATGGAAGGGCGAGGTGGTGTTCCTCCGCAAGCTGACGGCGGGCAGCGCCAACCGGTCGTTCGGCGTCGAGGTCGCGAAGCTCGCGGGGTTGCCGCCCGTCGTGATCGAACGGGCGCGCGCCATCCTGCGCACGCTGGAGTCCGACGGCGGCGCGGTGGGCGCCGACGTGCCGCGGCCCGTCGTGCCGGCGGAGGCCGAGGCCAGCGCCCAGCTCGGCCTGTTCGCGACGGTCGCTGCCGCCGCCGGCGTGCCGGAACGCACGTTGGCGGACGTCGTGGCTCGCCTCAAGGCCGTCGATCCGGACGAGCTGTCCCCCCGCGCGGCCCACGACCTGCTCGCGGAACTCGCAAAGAAATTGACCTAGACCGCGTGCCGCGGCTTTGATGGGGCGGTCGGCGACGGCTTCGGTCATGCTTCGAAGCAGGCCGCCGCGTTCGCCCCCATGCTGGTTCGTGTTTCCCGCCTTCCGCTGTTCGTTCTCCTGCTGGCGCTGACGTTGCCGGCACCGCTTCGGGCGTGGGCGGCGGACGCCGGGGCGAAGCCCGCGCCCGCAACAGCCGCCTCCGTGGCGCCTGCGCCGGCGGGCACGACGGCGACGACGGCGCCAGCGAAGCCAGCGAAACCGGCAAAGGCGTCGAAGAAAGCGAAGGCGCCCAAGAATCCGCCCGTCACGCTCTTTACGGTCAACCACAAGGAGACGTTCTCGCTGCGCCTCCGCGACGCGCAGGGCAAGCCCATCAAGGGCAACCAGAGGCGCTTCGATCGCTTTCTTCGGTGCCATCACACCGAGGCGAAGCATTCGATGAACCCGCGCCTCATGCGGCTGCTCTACCAGACGGGCCGTCACTGGCCGGGGAAGCGGCTGGAGGTTGTGTCCGGCTATCGCAGCCCGAAGGTCGCGAAGAACCCGCACAGCCCGCACATGAAGGGCTTGGCCTGCGATTTTCGCGTGGAGGGCGTCACGACCACCGAGCTGCGCGACTACTTGCGCAAAGCATTCGAGAAGGTCGGCGTCGGCTACTACCCGAACTCGACGTTCGTGCACCTCGACGTGCGGAAGGAGAAATCGGCGTTCTGGATCGACTACTCGGGGCCGGGCGAGCGCGCGGTCTACTCGGAGAATCCGAGCGAGGATCTGAAAACGGGCCGCGCCGACAGCTATCACCCGACGAAGATCGATGAATCGTGGGCCTCGGATGAAACGTCAGTGCCAGGGGGCGCCGACGGCAAGGGGGCGCCGCCAGCCGCGCCGCAGAAGGATGAGGCTCATGCAGGAGAAACACCGAAACCGTAGGCCCTTTGAGCTTCCGCGCGTGCGATGTTGTGCTAACGTCGCAACCTTCCCGACGGTCACGAGGAGGATCCCATGAGAATCACTGGTACTTTCGCGCTGTCCCTGTCGCTGGGTGCGGCGCTGGCCGTCGCGGGCGTTTCGGGCTTTGCGCGGGCTGCCAAGAAGGGCGGCGGGGGCGGTGCGGCGCCGGCCGCCAGCTCCGCCGAGGTCAACAAGCTGAAGGCCGTGCGCCTCGGCGACCCGAAGGCAGGCACGTTCAAGTGGGGCATGAAGCCCGACGAGGTCATCGCGCAGGCCAAGACGGCCATCGAGGCGAAGTACGAACCGCGCATCGACAAGGCCCGCCAGGATCCCGGGCTTCAGCAGCGCATTCGCGACGAGCTGCAGCGCGAGCTGGCCGCCATGAAGAAGAGCCTCACGAAGTTCGAGGGGCAGAAGAGCGGCTGGGACGTGTCCATCATCGGGCCTGAGTTCCAGCAGAACACGTCGGAAGCGGTCATCGTGACGAAGGAGGACATCTGGACGCGGTACTTCTTCTTCTTCGAGGACGGGCTCTACAAGATGTTCCTCGCGTTCAACAAGGACGCGATCGGCGGCAAGAGCTTCGCCGAGTTCGGCAAGGGCATGGAGGCCAAGTACGGCCACGCCAAAGAGGTCTACCGCGACGACAAGACGAAGGGCGGCGTGACGCACAAGCTCGATCACTACGAGTGGTCGGCGGGCGGCGGCGATCGCCTGCGGCTGATCGACCGGTCCGAGTTCTACGGCGTCTACTGCCTGGTGCTTTACGACGGATCGGTCCAGGACCGCGTCGCTGATCGCCGCAAGGTCGTGAACCCGGGCGAGGTGAAGCGCGATGAGCTGGTCGAAGGCGTAACCGGCAAGAACTCGGGCTCGAAG
>DATMZL010001497.1:0-8952 GCA_035607075.1 Polyangia bacterium | reverse complement strand
CGCCTGGGACTGCCTGCGCGAGGTCCCCGACGCGCGACGGCCATGTCTGGACGCCGCGGCCGCCGCCGAGCGGTCGCAGGACCAGATCGCGCTGCGGCCGCCGCTCGACTGAGGCGGCCGTCGGCGCGCCGCCGTCAACCCACCTTGGGTCAACCCACCTTGGCGGTGCGGGTGATCTCGCCCATGCGGCCGCTCTGGTAGTCCTGGAACGCCGCGACCAGCTCGGCGTCGTTGTTCATGACGAACGGGCCGTAACGGGCGATCGGCTCGTTCAGTGGAACGCCCGCCAGCAGCAGCGCGCGCCCGCCGCCCGGCGCGCCGCGCAGGCGAACGCTGTCGCCCGCGCCCAGCAGCGCCATCTGTCCGTCGCTGATCGGGCGGCCGCCGTCGCGATCGCCGACAAGCAGGTTGCCCTCGAATACGTAGACGAGCGCCTGATGATCGCGCCCGACCGTCACCGTCACGTCGCCGCCCGCGTCCAGCGACCAGTCCTGATAGACGATGGGCGTGTGCGTGTCGATGACGGCGCGCACCCCCAGCGCCTCACCCGCGACCACGCGGACGCGCGCGCGCCCGTCGGAGGTCTGCGCTCGTGGGATCGCGTCTGCGGCGATCTCCTGGTAGCGCGGCGTGGTCAGCTTCAACCGCGCCGGCAGGTTCACCCACACCTGGAAGCCGTGCACGCGCCCGCCTTTGTCGCGCAGCGCGCTCGACGGCATCTCCGCATGAATGATGCCCGCGCCCGCCGTCATCCACTGCACGTCGCCGGCGCGCAACGACCCGCGGTGGCCCGCCGAGTCCTCGTGCTCCATCTCGCCCGCGAGCACGTAGGTCACCGTCTCGAATCCGCGGTGCGGGTGATCGGGCGCCCCGACCGCTTCGCCCGGCGCGTAGTCGACCGGGCCCATCTCGTCGAGCAGCAGGAACGGGTCAACCGCCGAAAAACCGAGCCCCGGAAACGGGCGGCGCACGATGAACCCGCCGCCCTCGCGCTGCTTGTGGGCGGTGACGAGCTTCTCGATCTCGCGGATGCCGTTCCTGGTTTCCATGGTCAGCCTTCGATGCGCGGTGGTAGTGCGAGGTTACCGTTCGCATCCGGCTGCGGCAGAACGATGCTGAACGCGCAGCCCATACCGGGCACGTCGCGCACGTCGATGCGGCCGCTGTGCGCCTCGACGGCCTGGCGCGCGATGCCGAGGCCCAGGCCATACCCCGTGCGGTCCTCGCCTTTCTGCACCGTCGGCGCGAACAGCTGATCGATCTTGCCGGGCGGCAATCCGCCGCAGGCGTCCTCGACCTCGACTGTCAGCGATCCCGGCGCGGTCCGGACGCGGATGGTCACGACCGAATCCGCGCGGCTGAACTTGATCGCGTTCTGAACGAGGTTGAACACCGCCGACCGCAGCAACCGCGGATCGGCCGTGATCACCTCGCCGCCCGGCGCCGCGACGACCAGGTCGATGCCGCGTGCTTGCGCGGCGGCGCCGGCGTCCTGCTCGATGTCGCGCAGCAGATCGCCGACCGCGACCGGCTCCATCTTCGGGTCGACACCGAGCTTCAGCGACGCGTGCGACAGCGTGTTGTCGATCAGGTCGGAGGCCCGGCGCAAGCTGCGATCGAGAAGCGCAATCGCGCGGCTGTCGTTGTCGGGCGGCGCGTCTCGCAGCCGGTACACCACCGTGCGCGCCGCCGACAGCGGGTTGCGGAGCTCGTGTGCGATGAACCCGATGTGCTCGGAGGTTTGCCGTTCCACCTCCGCGTCGCGGCGCTTCACGTACTGCGCGAGCGCGTCCGCGATCCCCGAGTTGATCCACTTCACGATCACCTGCTGCTCGGCCAGGCTGATCGACGAGCCGCTGTCCCGGGCCAGTTCGATGATGCACTCGTGCAGCAGTCCGTACTCACGCACCACCTCGCCGACATCGAAGTGCAAGCCCAGCCGCTGGGCGCCGTGCTCGCCGGCGTGCACGCTCGTGGTCGGGAGCGGCGCGGCGTCGGGGTAGAGCGCCGCGATGATCTCGTCGACGAAAGCCGGGATCCTGTCGAGCAGCTCTGCGTTCGTCAGCGGCGCGGTCACCGCGACGCGAATCTTCGCGCTCCAGCAGGCGACGAGCAACTCGCGTTTCGCCTTGAGGACACCAAAAAGCGTATCCCCAATGGCGCCATTCACATGTGAGATGTAATGGGCGATGCGTGAAGGGCAAGCTGCTCGGTCTCGGAATCACGCGCTCGAGCTCGCGTGCCGGCGGCGCGGCGCAGCGTCAGCACCGCGATTTCCGGGGCGACGGCAAGACGCACGGGCGGTCCGGTCGTGCCGAGACCGCGGTTCACGTACAACGTCGTCGTTCCCGATCGATACACGCCGCTCGTGAACCGCGTGATCAACCGCGCGAGGTTCAGCTTCCGCGCGAGCAGCGGCACGGCGACCTGCCCGCCGTGGGTGTGTCCCGACAGCACGAGATCGACGCCCCGTTCAGCGGCTTCGGGGAACAAGACGGGATCGTGCGCCAGCAGCACCGCCGGCATTCCCGCAGGCCGCGCCGCCAGCGCGCGCGGGAGATCGTGGCGACGTGTCCAGGTGTCGTCGACGCCGGCGATGTAGATCGCGTCGCCGGAGCGCTGCAGCTCGACGCCTCGGTTGCGCAGCACCGTCAGGCCGGCCGCCTCCAGCGCCGTCACCATCGCCTCGCCGTCGCCGAAGTAATCGTGATTGCCCATGCTCGCGAACGCGCCGTCGCGCGCGCGCAGCCCGCCGAGCGCGCGCGCCACCACGTCGATGAAGGCCGAACCGCTGGCGATGAGGTCGCCGGTCACGGCGACCAGATCCGGTTCCAGGCGGTTGGCGGCGGCGACCCAGCGCGCGACGCGCCGCCCGCTGGCGAACGGACCACAGTGCAGGTCGGAGATCTGGACGATGCGATAGCCGTCGAACGCCTCGGGCAGGCCGTCGATGTCGACGTCGCGGCGGCGGACGCGCGGGCGCTGGTGAAGCGACAGCGCGGTGCCGATGCCCGCCGCGACAAGCGCCGCTACCAGCGCGGTGTCCGTCGAGCCGCGGAAGATGAGGGCGAGCGCGAGCGCGACCGGCGCTGCGAACGCGAAGAGCATGGCCGCGGTCCACCAGATGAAGAACGGCCAGAGGACGAGGTAAAGGCGCGTCGGCCCGGGCGTGGCCCACGCGGTCCGACCGCGGACCAGCCCGCCCAGGAACGCGGCCGTCAGCACGGCCGGGATCGCCACCACAGGCGCGAGGTGCCCGGCGAAGTGGGCCAGCACCGCGACCAGAGGGATCTGCAGGCCGATCGCCAGCACGAAGACCATCAGCACGAAGCGCGACGGGCGGGATCCGCGGCTGCGTGCGCGGTCGTTCGTTGACACCATGCTCAACTGTGCGATGCGCGGACGCGGTCCGCAACGAAGATGCGGTGGCTCAGGCGCGTGGACTCGCGTGGGGAGCCGGCGAGCTTTGCTCGCCGCGTACCATCGCGGGAGGGTTCGGGAACCGTTTGAGGGTTCCCGATCAGATAGTCGATAGTGGTCGGCGCTCGGCCGCGAGCGGGAAGAGCAGCAGCGGCTTGTCGGGCAGCGAGGCCAGCGACGCGCGTGCAGGCGGCGCGCGCAAGGTCGTCTGGGCCGGGTCCAGCGTCGTCTGCTTGAAGCCCACCAGCATCAGCGGATCGCCGTCGCGCAGCACGAACGCGTCCCACCCGGTCGCGACCGCGCCGATCGGAAGGTCCAGCGACGCGATCAGCAACCGGCGCGCCTTGCCGTCCGCGAGCGTCGTGTTCGCCGCGCCCAGCATGCGTGCGCCCGCCACTTGGACCATCACGGCGCGCCCCGCCTCGTCGACCAGGTCGAAGTCGTTCAGCGTTTCGAGCACACCGGGGTACTTCTGGTGACAGGCGAGCGCGAGGCCGATGCACGGTCCGCCGGCCACCGGTTCGGCGAGCTGTTCGCGGGCGCGGATCCAGCCGACGACCGACACCAGGGCACCGTCCGGCTGGCGATCCAGGTCGGCGAAATCGTCGATGGCGACCCCCATGGTCGGCGCGCCGTCGCGCACCAGCTCCGCCATCCTCGCGCTGCTGCGCCGCAGGATCATCCGCCGCACCGGCCAGACGAGGGCGGCCATCGCCATGAAGCAGTAGATCGTGGTGAGGACCAGTCCAAACCGCAGCACCAGCCAGACGGTCAACCAGCTGATGAAGCTGAGGATCCCGAACGCCGTCCACGCAGTCCAGCCGACGAACGCGACGCGCAACCGCTGGGGCGGTGACAGCCAGACCGCCACCGGATCGTCCCTCAACGGCGTCAAACGATGCAGAGGCCTGCGGGCTTCCTGCGTCATTTCGCGGCCCCATTTTGCCACGAAACGGGCCAAGGAAACGAAATCGGACCGAAATGGGGCCCGTGAACGCTTCACGTTTCTTCACGATTGCCCGCGAACGTCCTTAACGGTCGGTGTTCAAAGTTTCTCCACGGAGCAACGGAGCTCCGCAAAGGAGATGAATCGATGATCGGATGCTTGATTGCAGGTGGAATCGCGGTGTTTGCCATCAGCCGCTTGATTCACGCGCGGCGCTGGTACCACCATGCGTATGGCGGCGGCTGTGGGCGCCATGGCGGTTGGCACGGCGGGCACGGCGGGTTCGGGCGCCACTGGGGGCATCACGGGTGGGGGGGCCACGGCTACGGACCCGACGAGGGCGATCCGTGGGCGTCGTTCCACAATGACAACGGCGGCTGGGACGGCGGGGTTCCGGGGAAGCGTTTCTTCCTCAATCGGGTCCTCTCGCACGTGCGCGCGACGCCCGCCCAAGAGCGGGCGGTCGGGGCCGCGTTCGACGAGTTCCGCGACGAGATGAAGAAGCTGGGCGGCGGCGAGGGGCGGCGCAGCCGGCAGGAGATCGCGGACGCGTTCCGGCGGCCGACATTCGATGGCGTCGTGCTGGGCGAGCAGTTCGCGCGCCACGACACCGCGATCGAAGGCGCCCGCAAGGCGTTCGTCGGTCTTGTCGCGCACGTGCACGACGCCCTGGAGCCCGAGCAGCGGACGCGCCTCGCCGACCTGGTCGAGCGCGGCCCGCGCTTCGGCTGGTGGCAGTAATGACCTGGTAGGCTTGGCCACCATGCGGGTGCTGTGCATCGATGACGACCGCCGTCTGTTCGAGCTGCTCGCCAGCTACTTCGCGCCCAACGGCGTGAACCTGGTTCACGCGACCGATGGGGCGAAGGGGCTGGCGGCGCTCGAGCGGGACGTCTTCGATGCCGTGCTGCTGGATGTGATGATGCCAGGCATGGACGGGCTGGAGGTGTGCCGGCGCATCCGGCAGACCCGGCAGATTCCGGTGATCATGTTGACCGCGCGCGGAGACGAGGCGGACCGGGTGGTCGGGCTGGAGCTGGGCGCCGACGATTACGTCCCGAAGCCGTTCTCGCCGCGCGAGCTGCTGGCGCGCTTGCGGGCGGTGCTGCGGCGCTCGCAGCCGTCGGCGATCGAGGCCGAGATCGTCGTCGGTCGCGTCGCCATCGAGGTTGGCGCGCGCCGCGTGCGGGTCGGTGGCGATTCGGTGGATCTGACGGGGCTGGAGTTCGACATCCTGCTGGCGCTCGCGCGGCGCCCGGGTCGGGTCGTTCCGCGCGAGACGCTGCTGGCGGAGGCCGGGAGGAACGACGTCACGGTCAATGATCGCGCCGTCGATGTTCACGTGTCGCACCTGCGCAAGAAGCTGGGCGACGATCCCAAGGCGGGGATGATCAAGACGGTGCGCGGCGTCGGCTACGTGCTGGCGCCGGGCGACGGCGCGCCGGCGCAGACGGGAGACGGCGCGTGAGCTGGCACCGCCGCCACCGCCATTGGCATCACGGTCATGATCATCATGGACGCGACTGTGGTTGCGTCCCGCCCTTCTACGGACACTTCCATCCGGGCGGCGCGCGCTTTCCCTGGGATCGCGTCATCGGCGAGGCGCGCGAGCGCCGGCCCGGCTGGCGCGGGCGCATTCGCCAGGAGCTGCGCCTGCACTACGGCGCGCACCTGCACCGGCGGCTGTTCCACTGGTTCGGGGCCGCGATCTTCCTCAGCGTGGGGACGACCATCCTGGCGTCGCACCTGGGACGGTCGTGGCTGGCGGCGCATCCGGGCCGCGCCGTCTTTCTGTTCGGATTTCCGACGATGCTGCTGTGGACAGCGACAGAGCGGATCGCGCGCCGGATCTCGCGGCCGATCTACGAGCTGACGCGCGCCGCGCAGGAGCTGGGGCAGGGGAACCTGACCGCGCGCGCGTCGCTGGGGCACGGCAGCATCGACGAGATGGGCGTGCTGTCGTCGGCGTTCAACGACATGGCCGTTCAACTGGAACGGAAGCTGACCGAGCAGCGCGAGCTGCTCGCCGCGGT
Source organism: Polyangia bacterium (assembly GCA_035607075.1). GTDB lineage: Bacteria > Myxococcota_A > Polyangia > Fen-1088 > Fen-1088 > JADGRB01. The sequence continues at coordinate 2,553 of DATMZL010001497.1, read as the reverse complement.
GTCGCACGAGCTGCGCACACCGCTCGCGCGCATCCGGTTGCTCGTCGAGATCGCGCGGCAATCGCGACCGACGCCCGCGACGCTGGACGACATCGAACGCGAGGCGATCGAGATCGACACGCTGGTCGGCGAGCTGCTGGCGAGCGCCCGGCTCGAGTTCCAGGCGGTGACGCGAAAACCGCTGGAGGCGGGCGAGACGGCGCGGCGCGCGATCGAACGCGCGGGTGAGGACGCGGGCAAGCTGGCGCTCCCGGCGGCGCCGCTTCCGTTCGTCGCCGACCCGACGCTGGTGGCGCGTGCCCTCGCGAACCTGATCGACAACGCGCGCAAGCACGGCGGTGGGCTCGACGGAATGGCCGTGCGCGGCGGCGACGGAACCGTCGTGTTCGAGATCCGCGACCGCGGTCCCGGTTTCGCGGCCGGCGACGAGGAGCGCGTCTTCGATCGCTTCTACCGTGGCAACGGCGACGCGGGACACCACGGATCGCTCGGGCTCGGGCTGGCGCTCGTCCGTCGCATCGCGGTGGCGCACGGCGGGCGCGCCGCCGCGAGCAACCGATCCGACGGGGGCGCGCGCGTCACGCTCGAGCTGCCGCTTGACCTTCAGGCGCCGCCGGCGCCGCCGGCTTGACGCAAAAACCCTCGCGCTTATTCGTGGCCTCCGTCGTGTGGCAAACGCCCACGAATCAGTGAAACCCGCCGGGAGCGAATGGCCCCGGTGAAAGGAGAAGAACCATGGCGAGCTCAGTTGACCCGGTCCAGCGCATTCCTCAGCAGCAGGACGAGGCAGGGATCCTGGACAGCTATTCGCGGACGGTGACAGCGGTCGCCGCCGCGGTCAGCCCATCCGTCGTGCGCATCGACGTCGAGGGCGTGAAGTCGCAGCAGCAGCGTCCGGGGCGCCCGCGCGGCCCGAACGAAGCGATGGGCAGCGGATCGGGATTCGTGTTCACGCCCGACGGATACGTGCTGACTAACAGCCACGTCGTCAGCGGCGCCAAGCGCATCACCGTCTCGCTGCTGGACGGGCGAAAGCTCCCTGGCCATCCGGTGGGCGACGATCCCGACACCGACCTCGCGGTCATCCGCCTGCACGAGCCGGATCTGACGCCGGTGGTGTTCGGCGATTCGTCCGCGCTGCGCGTGGGTCAGATCGCCGTCGCTGTCGGGAACCCGTTCGGGTTCGATTGCACCGTCACCGCGGGCGTGGTCAGCGCGCTGGGCCGATCGCTGCGCACGCAGTCGGGGCGCCTCGTCGACGACGTGATCCAGACCGACGCCGCGCTGAACCCGGGCAACTCGGGCGGGCCGCTGGTGGATGCCCAGGGGCGCGTCATCGGCGTCAACACGGCGATGATCCTGCCCGCGCAGGGCATCTGCTTCGCGATCGCGATCAACACGGCCAGCTTCGTGGTCGGGAAGCTGATTCACGAGGGCCGCATCCGGCGTTCGTATCTCGGCGTCGCGGGCCAGAACGTGCCGCTGCACCGGCGCGTCGTGCGCTTTCACGATCTGCCGCTGGAGAGCGCGGTGTTCGTCGTGTCGGTCGAACCGAGCAGCCCGGGCGCCCAGGCGGGTGTGCGCGACGGCGATCTGATTGTCGGATTCGACGGCAAGCCGCTCGCGGGCATCGACGATCTGCACCGGCTGCTGACCGAAGATCAGGCGGACAAGGAGAGCGCGCTGATCGTCGTGCGCGGTTCGGAGCGCGTCGCGCTGAAGGTCAAGCCGACGTTCCGTCGATAACGCGGGGATGCGACGATCGCGCGCGCGTCGTCGCGATCACGGTCGTGTAGCCGGACACGCAAGCCTGTGCAACGCCGGCACACGCGGCGTGCGCGGACTCACGAACCTAACGTTCGAAGTGAGATCTGTGTCGCGTGCGGCGACGGCACCGTGATTGCTGACAACGGGCCGCGATGAAACATTCACGAGCGAGGGCCACCGCGATCGCGGTGCTGGTGTTGTCGGGCGGAATCGCGCGGGCACAGGAGGACGCTCCGGATCTGACGTTGCGCAAGCCGCCCCCGCCGTCGCCGTCAGAGGAAGCGAAGATCGCCCCACCGGCCGCGGTCCTGACCGCCGCGCCGCCCGAGGACGGCTTCACGGGCGAGATGCCCTGGGGCTTCTACCGAGATCGCCAGGGACGCGTGATGCAGGTGTCGTTCGACTTCGGGCGGCGGCTGTGGCTCGGCGTCGGTTACGCGCCCCATCGGACGCCGGCGGGCCAGACCGAGATCTCGCCGGCCGCGTTCGACTTCGGCGTTAGCTACGACGAGCTGTCCGCTGACGGGCGCACGCGCCGGCGCTTCACGGTGCTGGACGGTCAGGTGCGGCTGCACTCGTTCGGATTGGACATCACCGGGTTCCGCTTCGACCTGTCGCACCGCTACGAGCACCCGCTGCTGCGCATCACGACCTTCGTCAAGGATCCGGAGCGTCACGACCTCTACATGAACGTCGGTCTTTACACCGAGGCGCTGCACTTCGAGACGGAGCCGCGTGGGATCGAGGGTGAGCAAGCGCTGACGGTGGCCAACCTGCAGGCGACGC
>DATMZL010001252.1:0-8329 GCA_035607075.1 Polyangia bacterium | reverse complement strand
AACTACAGCCTGCCGTCGGGCGTGTCGGCCGGCGCGGTGATGTCGATGGCGCTGCAGGTGAACTACTTCGGTCCCGACCAGGCGTCGCAGCCCTGGACATTCGAGGTGCGCGACACGACGACCGGCACGTGGGTGTTGCTGGGCGACAACGCGTTCGCGGCCGACTGGTTCTGGACGAAGCACACGTTCGTGTTCCCGGGATCGCTCGCGCGTTATTTCGCGGGCGGCTTGTTGCAGATCCGTTACGCCGCGACGAGCGGCAGCGGCGCGTCGGACATCGACCAGATGCTCATCACCGCGACCGCGAGTGGCGGTACCAGCGGCACCGGCGGCACCGCCACGGCGGGCACGACCGGAACCGCCGGACGTGGGGGCACGACCGGAACCGCCGGCGCAGGCGGCCGCGGCGGTACGGGCGCCGGCGCGTTCACGGGCGCGTGCGGATCGACCGCGGCGCCGCCCGCGCGCTATCAACACGTCGTCGTGTTCTCGTTCGAGAACCGCACTTGGTCGGACGTGGGCCCCGGTTTCTCGTCGATGCCGTACCTGCGCGCGCTTGCCGCGCAGTGCTCGTACTTCAGCGACTGGACCGAAACGAACGTCCTGCAGGACAGCCTCACGCAGTACATCGGCGCGACAAGCGGCGTGAACAACCCGAACACCGTCAACGACTGCGACCCGTCGTCGACGTGCCGCTCGGGGGACGACAACATCTTCCGCCAGGTGCGCCGGGCGGGCGGCACCGCGCGCGACTACGTCGAGGGCGCCACCACGGGCTGCTCCGAAGGCGTCAACAACGCCGCCCGGCACATTCCGCCGCTCTATTACTTCGGCAGCTACACCGACGCGACCGGCGCGCACAACGACCAGGACTTCTGCAACACCGAGGTCCGCCCCTACACGGAGCTCGACGTCAACAACCTGCCGACGTTCGCGTGGATCAGCCCGAACCTTTGCAACGACGGCCATGATTGCGCAAACAACGTCGTCGATGCGTGGGCGTCGACGAACGTCCAGCGCGTTCTCGACAGCGCCGCCTACCGGGCGGGCACCGTCGCCGTCTTCATCTGGTACGACGAGGACTATCCGGTGCCGAACGCCACGATCGCGCCGACTTCGCACCGCGGGAACATCACCCAGGCCGGCGTCGGCTCACACGCGGCGCTGCTCAAGACGATCGAGGACATGCTGGGGCTGCCGATCATGAACCAGGGCCAGCTGCCCGGCGCCGCGAATCTGCGAAGCATCCTGGGGCTCTGAGGCGCGCGCGCGAACCACGGCGCGTCAGTCGTAGAAGCGGCTGCTCTGTACCGGCGAGCCCGGGAACTGACGCTCGCGGGCGCCCTCGGTGTTGACGGCGGCGGCGCGCGGGGCGACCGCGCGCGCGAACGCGGCGAGCGCGGGTCCGTCGGCGAGCGCGTCCGGCGCCAGCGTCACGGATCCCATCCGCGCCGCGATCTCCGCCGGCGTTCCTGGCTCGGGCTCCGACTCGCGGGCCTCGCCCGTCGCGCCGTCGACCTGCAGCCGCCGGCCCCACGGGTCGCGGTTGTGCTGATAAAGAAACGTCACCAGGTCGCCCGCGATCGGCTGCGTCTGCGTCCAACACGAGGCGTGCCCCCACAGGATCTGGCCCGGACGATGCGCCTTCAGCGCTTCGAGATCCGGGCGCGCGATCGAATCGAGATCGTACGCGACGATCAGACCGGGCAACTCCGACGGCCACGGCTCGATGGGCAGGCCGAGCACCGACGCGGTCGCGTGGGCCAGGATCGCGCTCGCCCGATCGCCGAGCGCCAGCACCCGTTCGGGGCGGCGGTCGAGCGCGCCCAGCACCAGCTCGACGCGCCGGATGCCCTCCAGGCACGTGGCCGGCGAATCCTGGACGAAGGCGTAGCGTCCGCGCATCCCTTCGTCGAATCCGTGCGGCGACAGGTGCAGCAGGACGCCGTCCGTCAGCACGAAGTGCCAGCCGCGAAGATCGGTCTCGTCCAGCGGCGAGCTCTTCTTCGCGAGGTCGGCGCGCGCGAGGAATCCCTCGATGCGCGTCGCGCCCCAGCCCTCCTGCGGCGTCGCCAGGCGGCGGATCAGCGGGAGCGTGCGACGCGCCTCCTCGATGTCGCCGATCATCACGGCGTTGAACGCGAGCAGGTAGGCGAGGATGAACCTGGATTCGACGAGCTGGTTGTTGGCGCGGAGCAGATCGCACACGGCGTGGTTGTGCATAGCCGTCTCCAGCGCCACCGCGAGCTCCTCGACGATGTGAGGATTTCCGGGTTTGAGCCGGTTGGCGCGCGCCAGCGCCGTCGCCGCGACACCCGCAAGGCCCACCTCGATCAGCTGGTAGCCAAAGTTGAAGATCGCTTGAGCGTCGTCGGCCTGGCGCGCCGCGACCGCGGCCAGCGACGCCAGCTCGTCGCCCGCCAGCGCTTTCGCGATGGGCGCGAACAGACCGATCGCCTGCGCCCAGAGCGCGGTGTCCGCCACGTCGCCGGGGTACTGCAGCAACGGGCGCAGCGCGCCGAACGCGCCGCGGGGATCGTTTGCGTCGAGCGCCGCCTGCGCGGCGGCGAGCGATTGTGCGGGCGTCGGGGCGGTGGACACGCAGGCAGTCTAACGGTCGGGCGCGATTGCAGCAGCAGTTTGGTGAGCTGTCGGGCTTGCTCGACCTCACTTCCGAGACGAGATGCGATCCCGTCGCCTCGCGGTAGCGTGCGCCGTCGCAGCGCTGATCGGCGCGTGTAACGCGAGACCGCCGCTCCGTGCGGACGGCGGCGGTGCGCCGGGCACCGAGCCCGATGGCAGCGTTTCGGGCACGACGGGAGTGGGTGGCACGGGTGGCAACGGTGCCAGCGGCGGGGATGGCGGCAGCGCAGGTGCCGGCGCGACCGCTGGCACGGGAGACGTACCGGATTGTTCGGAGATGATCGTGACCGGAGAGCCCTGCACGCCCCGAACGGCCTGTACGAGCTGGCGCTGTCAGGCCTGCTCGGATCGGTACTGGAGCCTGCTCCGCGGCCTCCCGTGCACCTGCGGCGACACTGGCGTTTGGACGTGCCCGTCCATCTCGCCGGTCACCCCGATCGGCGATTGCCTGTTCGAGCCGCCCCTCGACTGCGAGACCGCGGCGACGCTCTACGAAGACGCCGCCTGCGAGATCCACCCGGCATGCGCGGCCAGTGACTGATCGGCTACAGAAAAAACAACAGTCGCACACCGCGCCTGCGGCGCGGAGCGACTGGAATCGTCGTAAAATGGGGGCCTTTCAAACCTAGGCGGGTGTTATGCGAAACAATCGGGTCGTCCTGTTCGGGGTTGCTGTCGCGTTCGTCGGCGTCACTGTCGCGGCGTGCGGGCCGGCCGTTCCGATCGGGCCGCACATACGCGGCGACGGCTCGTCGTCGGGGACCGCGGGCGTCACGCCGCCTCCGGCGACGGGCATCGCAGGCGTGACGGGCGCGGGTGGCACCGATGGCGCGCCGTGCCCGTCCGGCACGGCCGGCGCTTCGTCTAGCATCGCGTCCCCGTTTCCCCTCCAGCTCCCAGCGGGCGTCACGCAGGCCGCCACGCCCGTGCCCGCGTTGAGCGGCGGGACGTTGCTCGTGCTCGCCAACGGCACGACCGCCGTGGCGACCGATCCGGAACGCGACCGCGTGTACATTGTCGACCTCACCACCAACACCGTTCGTGCGAGCGCGGTGCTGCAGGCGGGCGACGAGCCGGGGCGCGCCGTCGAGGACGCCGCCGGCGGTGTTCATGTCGTGCTTCGGCGCGGCGGCGCGGTCGCCACCCTCGATCCCAACACAGGCGCGGTACGCGCGCGCCGGGCCGTCTGCGCGGCGCCGCGCGGGATCGCCTACCAGACGGCAACGAACCAGTTGCACGTGGCGTGCGCGGGCGGCGAGCTCGTGTCCCTGCCGCCGGATGCCGCCGGCGCGCCGACGCGGACGCTCACGCTCGATCGCGATCTGCGCGACGTGGTGGTGGGCGCGGGCGGCTCGCTGCTCGTGAGCACGTTCCGCAAGTCCGACGTCCTCGTCGTCGATGCCACCGGGGCGGTCACGAGCCACCTGAAGCTAGGCTCGGGCGTTGTTCCCTCGTTCGCGACGGGCATGCCGCAGATGCGGACGCCGTCTGTCGCGTGGCGCATGATCTCGCTGGGCACGGAGACCGGCGACGTCGTCGTTCTGCACCAGACGGGCGTCACCGACGTGGTCGATCCCGGCGCGGGTGGCTACGCGGGCGTCAAAGGTTGCGGCGCGATCGTTCAGCCCAGCGTGTCGGTCCTGAGCCAAACGCAAACGGCGCCGTCGAACGTCGCGGGCGGGATCAACATGGTCTCGCTCGCCGTCGACGTCGCGGTGTCGCCCGACGGGCAGACGGTCGCCATCGCGGTGCCCGGCAACGCCCATTCGCCCGGAATGCCGACGATCGTCGAAGAACCCATGATGGTCGTGTCCCAGCCGGGCAATCCTTGCGGTTTCGGGTCGAACCCGCCGAACCAGCCACCGGGCGAGGTGATCGCCGTCAGCTACGCCGGCGACGGCACGTTGCTCGCGCAGACGCGCGAACCTGCCGCCTTGTGGCGCGGCGACACCGGCACGACGATCAGCCTCGCCGCCGACTCGCGCGTCGACACCGGGCACCTCATCTTCCACGCGAACGCCGGCGGCGGGCTCGCCTGCGCGTCGTGCCATCCCGAAGGCGGCGAGGACGGCCGTGTCTGGACGTTCGCCTGCCAGGGCGCGCGACGGACGCAGTCGATCCGCGGCGGGATCAGCGCGACGGCACCGTTCCACTGGGACGGCGGCGAGAGCGACATCTCGCGGCTGATGGACGACGTCTTCTCGGGACGCATGGCCGGTCCGCCCCTGACGCCCGATCAGAAGAAGGCGCTGCAGGGATGGATCGACACGATCCCCCCGCTGCCAAGGAGAACCGGGTTGGACGCCGCGGCCGTCGCGCGCGGCCAGGCGCTGTTCAACGACGCGAAGATCGGCTGCGCCGCGTGCCACGCCGGAACCTTGCTGACGAACAACACGACGGTCGACGTCGGCACGGGCGGCGCGTTCCAGGTGCCGTCACTGCGCGGCGTGTCCTGGCGCGCGCCGCTCATGCACACGGGCTGCGCCGCGGAGCTCGCCGATCGTTTCGGTGCCGCCTGCGGCGGCGACAGGCACGGCGCGACGTCCACGCTGACCGCGGCGCAGATCCGCGACCTCACGACGTACCTCGAGTCGATCTAGTCGCTCCGCGGGGGCGCTTCAGGGCCCCGCTTTCGTCGGATCCGTGTGCCGCGTGTGCACCTCGTCGCCGTCCAGGTAGCCGTCGCGGTCGGTGTCGCGGTTGTGAGGGTCGGTGCCGTTCTGGAATTCCTCGAGGTTCGTCAGGCCGTCACCGTCGAAATCCAGCGCGGCGTCGGCGGGATTGTCGCGGTTGAATCCGGCGTAGCGGTTTTCGAACCAGTTGGGCATGCCGTCGAGATCGTTATCCGGGAACGGCGCGAAGATGCCGCTCGTCAGCGTCGTTCGATATTGATCGAGGCGGGACAGCAGGTCGCGGCCGGCAGTGGTGACGAGGTTGCTGCGGATCATCGTCACGTCCGTGATTCCGGCGATCACGTTCGTGTTCTCGCCGATATCGGTGGTCAAGCGGAACAACTGCTTGGGCGTGCCTTGGTTGACGCCGAAAGCGTCGGGGATGTCGGCGTTGGCGGAGTCGTAGGACTTGCCGTTGCCGCCGCCGGCGGTGCTGTCGATCAGTTTCCAGCCGTCGGTGGTGATGACGGCGCGATGGTCGGCCTCCGACGCGATCACGATGGAGTCGCGCCGTTGGGTCGGTTTGCCTTGGCCGCGCAGGATGTTCAGGAAGCTTTCGCCGTCGGGGGCGACGTCGGCGGGGAGATCGGCGCCCAGGTGGGCGGCGACGGTCGCGAAGATGTCGCCTTGCCAGATCAGCTCGTTGGTCGCGGTGCCGGGGGCGGCGACCTGCCCGGGCCAGCGGACGACGAACGGGACGCGCGTGCCGCCTTCCCAGTCGTCGCGCTTCACGCCGCGCAGCGGGCCGTTGGAGTCGCGGCCGTTGGCGCGGCTGTTCTCGAAGGCGACGGTTTCGGGGCCGTTGTCGCTGGTGAGGACGACGAGCGTGTTCTCGCGCAGGCCGTTTTCGTCGATGGCGTCGAGGACGCGCCCGATCCGCGAATCGACCTCGGACATCCAGTCGCCGTAAGGAAAGCCGACGCTGCCGATGAAGGGCGCTGTGATGTGCCACGGCTCGTGTGGCGAGTACAGGCAGACGTACGCGAAGAACGGCGTGGGGTCGGTCGCGCGCTCGGTCAGGTAACGCTCGACCTCGCCGAGCATGATCGGGTCGGCGTCGATTTGCTTGTACGACGGATCGCCGAGGCCACCCGCGCTGTCGCCGCCTATCGATAGATCGCCGTCCAGCTCGAAGCCCGTGAAGCTGTGGAAGGCGTCGGTGTTGCGCGCGTCGCGGTACCCCAGGCCGGGCTCGTAGTACTGGATGCGATCGTCCTTCACGTAAACGTAAGGCGGTAGGTTGATGGTGACGGCGAGGCCGCGGAAGATGTCGAAGCCGTTGTCGGTGGCGTGGCCGACCAGCGGATGTTCCCAGTCGATCTGCGCCGGGTCCGTGATGTCCGCGGAACGGGCGGTGTAGGGCACGCCCGCGCGGTCGTAGAAGAAGCCGCCGAGGTGCCACTTGCCGAACGCGGCCGTGCGGTAGCCCTGCGCCTTCAAGAATTCGGCGAGCGTGGTGTCGCCGCTCGGGATGTCGGGCGCGGCGTAGCTCCAGCTGATGTCGTTGAACGTGCGCCAGTTGTATTTGCCGGTCAGCAGCGCGTAGCGGCTGGGCGTGCAGACGCCGTTCGACGAATGCGCCTGCGTGAACATCAAACCTTCGGCCGCCAGCGAATCCATGCGCGGCGTCGGGGCGGGGGAGGGCGTTCCGAAGCGCGCGCCGTAGGCGCCCATGTCGCCGAAGCCCATGTCGTCGGCGTAGATGATGACGACGTTCGGCCGGTGGCTCGCGCCGCCGCCGCCCGCGCCTGCGGCGCCGCCCGCGCCCGTCGCACCTCCGGTTCCCGCCGCGCCGCCGCCTGTGCCCGATGCGCCGCCCGTGTCGTGTCCGCCGCTGCCGCTGTCGCCGCCCGCTCCACCGCCGCCCGCTCCCGCGGATGAGATCGGTACGTCGGGACCGCCGTCCATCCGTGGCGCGCCGTTCGCGCCGCCGCAGGCGATCCCGAGCAAAGCCGCGCCTGCGATCAAGACAGCGAACCGCACGAATCCCGACGCCCGTCGCATGCCGCTATAGTAGCCAACGCCGTGCGCCGGGCCGTGACGATCGCGAGCGCTGGAATGCTTTTCGTCGCGACGGGAGCGATCGTTCTCCTGTCTCGCGGCGCCAGGCGAGACCAACCGGCGCCGTCGCGCGTGACGCCCATCCCATACGCAGGATCGGCTCAGTGCCGCGACTGCCACGCGGCGTTTTATCGCCGCTGGTCCGGCTCGCACCACGGCCTGGCGATGCAGCCGTTCTCGACGACGCTCGCGCGCGCGGAACTCGGGCCGCAGCAGCAGGACGTCGTCGTCGCCGACCATCGCTATCGCGCGGATCTCGCGGTCGGTCGCGTGCGCGAGGCGAGCGCCGCCGGCGACGTCGATCATTCGATCGCCCACGTCATGGGCGGCAAGAACGTCTTCTTCTTTCTCACGCCCTACGAGCGCGGCCGCCTGCAGGTTCTCCCGATCGGGTACGACGTGCGGCGCAAGCAATGGTACGACGTCGCCGCGAGCGCGCTCCGCCACTTCACGGAAGGGACCGAGCGGGCGGTGCACTGGACCGACCCCGAGCTCACCTTCAACACGTCCTGCCACGGCTGCCACGTCAGTCAGCTCTCCAGCAACTACGACGTCTCGACGGACTCGTACCGGACCACCTGGACCGAACCCGGCATCAACTGCGAGACGTGCCACGGGCCCGGCGAGGAGCACGTGCGCGCGGCCCAGCGGGCCGGCCCCGGCGCCGCGCCGGCAGATCCAAAGCTGATCGCGATCGGGAAGTTCTCGCACGAGCAGAAGAACGAGATGTGCGCGCCGTGCCACGCGAAGATGTCGCCGCTCACCAGCAGCTTTCGCCCCGGCGATCACTTCTTCGACGCGTTCGATCTGGTGGGTCTCGAGAGCCCGGACTTTCACCCCGACGGGCGCGATCTCGGAGAGAACTACACGTTCACGGGCTGGCGCAGCAGTCCGTGCGCGCGGTCGGGGCAGCTCGACTGCCTGCACTGCCACACGTCGAGCGGGAGCTATCG
>DATMZL010001232.1:0-2779 GCA_035607075.1 Polyangia bacterium | reverse complement strand
CCATGCGCCTCGACGATGCCGCGCGCGATCGACAGGCCGAGGCCGATGCCGTCGCGGTTCCTCCGCTGCGCCTGGTAGTAGCGATCGAAGACGTGCGCCAGCTCCTCGGCCGGAATGCCGGGCCCGGTGTCGGAGACCGCGAAGCGCACGATGCCGCCCTCGGGCATGGCGCGCACGGTGATCGTGCCGCCGTCCGGCGTGAACTTGATCGCGTTGCCGACCAGGTTCGAGAACAGCTGGATGACCCGATCGTGATCGCAGCGGATCGCCACGTCCGGCGCGACGTCGGCGACCAGGTGCTGCCCCTTCGGGGACGCGAGCGGCTCCATCACGTCCATCACCTCGCTGACCATCGCGGCGACGTCCTGCGGGCGCAGGCTGACCGACAGACGCCCCGCCTGGATGCTCGCGAAGTCCAGCAGGTCGCGGATCAGGCGGTTCATGCGGTTGCCCGCGCGCTGGATCGCCTCGACCTGGCGGCGCGCGCGCTCCTGCTTGTCGGGCGGCAGATTGCTCTTCAGCAGCATCGAGGTCGACGCCAGCACGACGCCGAGGGGATTTCGCAGATCGTGCGAAACGATCGCCAGGAGATCTTCGCGCGCCCGGAGCGCGTCCTGCGCCTGCCCGACCAGCCGCTCGTTCTCCTTCTCGACGCGGTGCTGATCGGTCATGTCGTGAAGGATGTTGACGACGCGGTGGACGCGGCCCCGGCTGTCGCTGATCGGCACCGCCTCGACACGCACCCAGCGATCTTGCCCGCCAGCGTGCCCGCCCGCGTGCGCGCCCTCCAGGGCCCGGTAGCGCACCAGCTTCTTGTCGCGCCGCCCCCCCAGCGCCTGGGCGGCCGGCAACTCGTGCACCTCGAGCGGCCGTCCGTTCTCGTCCCACATCTGGAAGCGCCGCAGGACGTCCTCCCGCGACATGCGCACGCTTTCGGCGCCCGATGTCAGCCCGACGATTCGCGCGGCGGCGTCGTTCGCGTAGATCATCCGCCCGTCGCCGTCGAGGACGGTGATCCCGTCCGGGAGCGCGCCGAGCACCTGTTCCAGCTCGTCGCGCGAGCGCACCACCGCCTCCAGCGCGGTCGCCTGCGCGTCCTCGCGCCGGAACACCTCGCAGATCTCGTGACCGACCTCCGCCATCAACGCCAGCATCGCGTCGTCCGGTGCGCGCGGGCGCAGCGAGTAGAGCTCGATCGCGCCGACCGCTCCCGCCTGGTCGGCGATTGGAAACGCCGCCGACGACTTCAGGCCCGCGCTCCGGGCCAGCGCGACGCGCGCGACGGCCGGCGTTCCCGGGGCCGAGAGATCTTCGGTCCAGATCGGTTCACGCCGCTGATAGGCGCGGCCGGCCGGATCGTTCGCCGCGCCGTCGGCGATGGCGCCCACCCGCGATGCCTCCACGACGTCGGCCCGCTTCAACCCGTCCGAAGCCCAGATCGATCGGCAATGCAGCACGCGGTCGTCGGGACCGGCGATCCAGTAGAGCGCGAGTGGCCAGTCGAGGTCGGTCGAGATCGTCCGCAGGATCTCCGCGACCGCGTCGTCCAGGTTCGCGCTTTCCAGCAGGGCGCGCGCGGCCGTCTGCCGGATCGACACAAACGTCTCGCGCTCGGCGGGAATGGCGTTCACGCGTCACGCGCCAATCGGATGCCGCTGAACTGCCAGCGCGCGCCCGCCGGAAAGAAGTTCCGATAGCTCGCCCGGATGTGGCTGCGCGGCGTCGCGCACGACCCGCCCCGCAGGACCAGCTGGTTGCACATGAACTTTCCGTTGTACTCGCCGAGCGCGCCGGCCGCGGCGCGATACCCCGGATAGGGCGCGTACGCGCTGGCCGTCCACTCCCACACGTCTCCGTAGATCTGGTGCAAGCCCGGCGTCGCGCCTCCGGACGCCGACGCCACACGCGGGTGGAATGCCTCGCTGTCGGCGAAATTGTCCTGCGCCGCGACCGGGCGGGCGATTGCCGCCGCCTCCCATTCCATCTCCGTCGGCAGGCGCGCCCCCGCCCAGCGCGCGAACGCATCCGCTTCATAGAAGCTGACGTGCGCGATGGGCTCGTCGTCGATCAGCGGCCGCTCGCCGTCGAGCGTGAAGATGGTCTGCCCGCGCCAGTACAGCGGCCGGTCGCGGCGGTCGGCAGAGAGCTCGGCCCAGCCGTCGGAGAGCCACAGCTCGGGACGGCGGTAACCGCCGTCTTCCATGAACGCGCGGTACTCGCCGCACGTCACCAGCCGCGACGCCAGCGCGTACGGTCGCAACAAGACCTCGTGCCTCGGGCTCTCGTTGTCGAACGCGAATGGCTCACCGCCAGGCCCTGGCGGGGCGACGCCGATCTCGGTCACGCCGCCCGGGCGCGCGATCCACTCCAGCGCCGGCGCCGTGCCCGGTCGCGCGCGCGGTGGCGACGCGTCGGGCAGGCGGTAGGCGGGGCTTTCGGGGTGCCCACCCAGCAGGTGCTTGATGTCGGTGAGGATCAGCTCCTGGTGCTGCTGTTCGTGGTGCAGGCCCAGCACGATGCGCGACCGCGTCTCATCGTCCACGCCGCGCTCGATCCGATCGAGCACCGCCTCGTCGATCCGGCGCCGGTAGCGCCGAACCTCCTCCAGCGAGGGGCGGGTCAGCAGGCCGCGCGCAGCGCGCGGGTGCCGCGGGCCGACCGCCTCGTAGTACGAGTTGAACAGGTACTCGAACGACGGCTCCAGCGGCGCGCCCTGCAGCACGAACGCCTCGAAGAACCAGGACGTGTGCGCGAGGTGCCACTTGGTCGGGCTCGCGTC
>DATMZL010001613.1:0-4750 GCA_035607075.1 Polyangia bacterium | reverse complement strand
GATCGGGGAGGCTTACGGCGTCGGTACCGGCGAGGGCCACGGCACGCTCGGAACGTTCACCTGCAAGCAAGCGGTGCCGCTGGTCGCCGAGGTCGGCGTCGAACGGCTGATCGTCGGCAGTGTCGGGCCGGGTGTCCGCATGATCGCCGACACCACCGTCGGCGACCTGCTGCCCGTCCGCTTCGCGACCGTCTCCGCGTTCGAGCCCGCCGCCGGCGCGCAGTTCCTCGTGCGCCATTCCGACGTCGAGAAGTGCTCCGGTTTCGACGCGCCCGCGCCGAAGCGCAAACGCTGACGGCCGCCGGCCCGGACAGGGTCAGGGGTTCGTCGCGGTGGCGCGGGGCAGGGCAGGCGGAAGCGTCTCGAGAAACGCGTGCATCAACTCGTCGATGTGCTCGGGATGATCGGCCTCGAGGTCGACGCTGTCGCGCGCGTGCCAGAGGACGCGCCCGTCGTAGGTCGAGACCAGCGTCATCGACACGTACAGCTGATCGCCCGCGAACATCGGCTCGTCGTAGTCGACGCGGCCGTCGTGCGTGTAGACGGGTCCGTCGAGCGGAACGATGACGCCGACGCCGACGCCGACGTGCGGGCCGCCGACGTAGACCGGCGCGCCGACCGCCCGCGACGGCGCGGCGCCGCCACCACGGTAGATCGGCGCCCCGCGCGGCGTCGCAATCGGCGTTCCTCCCCGCGGCGCGAGCGCGGTGGTCGGCGTCCCCCGCCAGCCGCCCGCAGGCGCACGCCCGACCGCCGACGTGCCCGGCGCGCTGCCACGGAAGCCGTTCGACCCGCCGCTGTTGCCGCCGCCCTTCGATGACGCCACCAGCGCGATGACAACCGCCGCGACGATGGCGACGAAGAAGACGCCGATCAGAATGCTCGCCGTCCGCTTGCCCGGCGTCGTGACCGCGCCCTTCACGTTCAGGTACAGCACGGCATCCGATTGCGTCGCCCAGCCAACGTGCGACGCGAGCTCGGGGGCGACCACGCGCGGCGTCGCCAGCGCGCCCTCGCTCGCCGCCTCCTGGCTGTTCGCGAACGCGAGCACGCCGTTGGCGAGCCCGCCCAGCTCTTCGCCGCTGACCAGCACCGCGCCGTCCTGACCGTGGATGCCGTCCCACCGCGCCGACAGGTCCACGTCGTAGCCGCGCGCGCGCAGCACCTGCTCCGCGGACTGAACGATCTCGCCCGACACCTGCTGGCCCAGCGCCGCCGCCTGGGCCGGATCGTTGTCGCCCACCTGATCGACGACGACGAACACGTCGGGCGGCAGCACCGCCACGCGCAGCGGCGTGTAGGCGCGCGCCGCGTAGCCCGGATCGACCACGGGACGCGGGGTTATCGCGCAGCCGGTCGCCCAGGCGGTCACGGCGAGGAAAAGGGCGAGAGCCGAACGGCGGAGACTGAACAACGTCACCGCCTCCAAAGTAGCACGGCGGCGCGCGCGGCCGGGTGACCGCCGCCACGGCCGCCACGGCCGAGCCGCGGTGGTAGGATGGCGGCCGTGGCTCCCCAGGCGCGAATCACGCGGACAGCGGTCGCGGTTCTGGCGCTCGCCGGCCTTCTGACAGCCGCGCGGTCGGCGCCGGCGGCGAAATCCGGGGCGACGTCGGCGTCGGCGTCGGCGCTGAAGGTCATGGTCGACAAGACCAAGGTCGACATGAAGGCGCACCGCCTCGAGGTCAAGATGTCGCGGCCCGCGGGCAAGGTGAAGATCACCGTCTACGACGAATCGAACGCCGTGCTCGCCGACGACGAACAGAACTTCTCGGGGCGCGCCGGCGGCACGCCGCTGATCGTCACCTGGAACCCATCGAGCGACGCGCCGGTCGGCAAGATCGAGCTGCGCGCCTACGACGCGCAGGGAAACTGGGTGGGCGTCGAGATCGCGCCGTGGTTCGTGAACATTCCGCACGACGACGTGAACTTCAAGACCGACTCGGCGGAGATCGACGCGCCCGAGGTGCCCAAGGTGGAGGCGGCGTTCGCGAAGATCGAGGAGGCGCTCGCCAAGGACTCGGCGGCCGGACGCATGCACTCCGGCATCACGCTCTACATCGCCGGCCACACCGACACGGTCGGCAACCCGACCCACAACTTCAAGCTGTCGCAGGATCGCGCGCGCTCGATCGCGGCGTGGTTCCGCAAGCGCGGCGTCAAGATCCCGATCTCGTACGAGGGCTTCGGCGAGACGTCGCTGGCGGTCAAGACCGCCGACAACATCGACGAGATCCGCAACCGCCGCGCCGACTACGTCCTGTCCGACGGCCCGCCCACGCTGTCGAATTCTTTCAAGCCGAGCTGGAAGCGGATCCCGTGAAGCGTCCGACTCTCACCGGCGCCGCCGTGCGCGCGCGGCTCGGGTCGAGGGTCGAAACCACGTTGAGCTCGTTCAAGGCCAGCGTCGAAGCGCACGAGGTGGCGGCGTTCGACGGGTGGGAAAACACCGCCCGACTTCCCGCCGACGCGCCGTCGTCGGATCCGTCGGACGCGGCCCTGCGGCTCGATTGCCTCGACGCCGACTGGACGTCGTTCAAAGCCCGGCTGCTCCGGCACGGCGAGAGCGAGGTCGCGTGCCGTTGCGGAGCGCACTTTCTCTCCGCGTTCCTGATCCGCGATCGGTGGTCGCTGATCGTCCTGGGACGGCAGTCGCTGATCCGGCCGCCGAGCGAGCTGTTACCTGTCCGGACGACGACGATCGCGACGCTCGCGCGCATCCTTCCCGCGCTCGACGCCGCTGCACCCGGACCCGCGCCTGGCGATCCACAGGGCGGTGACGGAGGCGCCGCCCCCGCCGAGCTCGGCATCCCTCTCTGGTGGGCTCGCGCGAAGAACTGAATCGGGAATGAGCGGGCGGCGGGCGATTCGGCAACTTGTGGCGACGACGGTGGCGGCGGCGCTCGCGCTCGGCTCGCCGACGCTGATCGGCGGCTGCTCGTTCATGGCCGTTCAGCCGGCCCGGAAGGATGACCGCGGGCGACTCGAACCCGCGGGCTGCACGACCCGCATGACCGCGCCGATAGTCGACGCGATCATCACAGGAGGGACGGCGATCTGGACGTTGACGGCGCTCGACTCGGGAGAAACGTTCAACGGAGGGCCGTTGAGCAGCCATGACGCCGTCATGCTGGGCGCCGTATCCCTGACGCTGTTCAGTATCTCCACGCTGTACGGCCTGGTCACGGTCAGCAACTGCCGCACCGCCAATGGGATTGGGACAACGCCAAAGAAGACGAGCAAGGAGCGCCAGGCCGAAGAGGCCGCCGAGGAAGCCGCCGTTCAGGCCCGCTTGAAGGCGCAGAGTGCCGCCGGCGCGAACGCCGCCGGCGATACCGCCGCGAACGCCGACGCCGGTGCGCCGGTGACCGCGCCCAACCACTGACCCGCTCAGAGCGCGTACGCGCCGGCTTCGATGACGTGCTTGGCGACCTTGCGGCGCAGCGAGAACGTGTTGATGCGATCCAGGTTGTAATAGTTGTTGATGTCGCGGATCTCGCGGCCCCACTCCTCGTCCTGCGACATCCACATCATCATCTCGCGCAGCATGTCGAACACCTGCTCGTGCGCCTTCGCGACGAAGAGCTGCGTCATGTAGATCGGAATCTGACTCGCCGCCTCGCCCTTCGCCGCGATCAACTGCAGCGTGCGTGAGATGGCCGAATCCATCCCGAACGTGAGGATGAGGCTGTCCGCGAGCACGCCGAGCAGCTCCTGCTTCTCGCTGATCGCCTGCATGTACTTCTGCACGCCCAGCGACGCGCCGTATACGATCGCGCGCTTGGCGAAGTCGCACTTCTTCTTCTCGCGGCCGAGCGGTCCGTCGGGGATGCGCCGATCGATCTTGATCGGGTCGGCCAGCTCCTGCTGCACCTGACCCACGAACGCCATCAGCGGCAGGCGTCCCACCATCGCCCGCTTCAGCAGCGTCCCCGGCACGAGCAGCCGGTTGATCTCGTTCGTCCCCTCGAAGATGCGGTTGATGCGCGCGTCGCGGCTGACGCGCTCGATCGGGTAGTCCTCGATGTAGCCAGCGCCGCCGAAGATCTGCAGCGTCTCGTCGGCGGTTCCGTGCAGCATCTCCGATCCGAACACCTTGATGATCGACGCCTCGATCGAATGTTCCTCGATCGCGTCCATCTGCTTCTTCTGTACCTGCGGATCGGCGGGGTCGATCTCCTTGGACCGCGCGTCCAGCAGGCCGGCGGTGCGGAACGCCATCGACTCCGCGACGTAGGTCTGCGTCGCGATCTCGCCGATCTTCTTGCGGATCAGATCGAACTCCGCGATCGGCTTGCCGAACTGCTTACGCTCGCGCGCGAACTTGATGCCCAGCTCGAGGCAGTACTTCGCGCCTGCCACCGATCCGACGCCCAGCTTCCAGCGTCCGATGTTAAGGATGTTGAACGCGATCTTGTGGCCCTGGCCGATCGTCCCCAGCACCGAATCGATCGGGATCGTGCAGTCCTCCAGAAACAGCGGGCAGGTCGAGCTGCCGCGAATGCCCAGCTTGTGCTCCTCGGGGCCGACGGTGAAGCCGGGCGCCATGCGCTCGATCAGGAACGCGGTGAACTGCTCGCCGTCCACCTTCGCGAAGACCGTGAACAGGTCGGCGAAGCCGGCGTTGGTGATGTAAAGCTTGGACCCGGTCAGCTTCCACGACTTTCCGTCGGCGGACTTCACCGCCTTCGTCTTCGCGGCCAGCGCGTCCGATCCCGATCCAGGCTCTGTCAGCGCGTAGGCGGCGATC
>DATMZL010000816.1:0-9110 GCA_035607075.1 Polyangia bacterium | reverse complement strand
CGATGTCATCCGGCACGGCCAGCTGGCCGAGCACCTCCGCGGGCTGGCAGAGGAGCTCCAGCAGGTGATCGCGGCGCCCCAGCGCGGACGTCATCTGATCCATCACGCCGCAGGGCGCGCCGACGACGAAGTTCTCCACCTTCTGCGCCAGCAGCGCGACGTCGCGGTCGGCGAGCGATGCGCCCAGCAGCGGCGCCACCGCCTCCAGCGTCGCCACCTCCAGCGCCGCCGACGAGCTCAACCCCTTACCGACGGGCACCTCGGACCATACCAGCAGCCGCAAGCCATGCCGCAGCGGTCGGGCGACGTCGGCGTGAAGAACGACGAGCGCGCCGGCCGCGTAGGCCGCCCAGGCGCGCCGCGGATCGGCGGTCAGCAAGGCGCGCGCGCGCTCGTACGTCAGCGGCCGCTCCGGGCTGATCTCGGCCAGCGGAATCGTCACCGTCGCTTCGCCGCCTAGCGCGCGGATGTCGTCGCTTTCGATCACGACCTCTGGTGTGGTGCTCGGCTGCGCGGCCACCCAGGTCGCCGCCACGATCGGCATCTCGAGGACCAGCGCGCCCGAGTAATCGGCGATGCCGCCCATGACGTCGAGCCGTCCCGGCGCGCGCGCGAGCGTGATCGGGCGCTGTCGATCGAAGAAGCTCCATCTGATTTCGGGCAAAGCGGATGACATCAGGTCTCCGGAAGAAGGCCGCGCGCGTGCAGCGCGCGACGCAAAGCAGGTTCGACGCGCGATCGGATCGACGCGTTCGCGTAGGCCACGAAGGCGACGTCGGTGAACACGTCCAGCGGCGCGGCCAGCGGCTTCCCCGCCGGGTCGGTGACCAGCACGCCCGCTTCGCGCGCGACGAGCTCGGTGCACAGATCGTACGGATGGCTGCAGATGCCCAGCGCGCGCCCGCGCGCCGCCAGCAGCGGCTCGACGATCGGGCGCAGATCGGCGACCCAGCGGTCGTGGCCCAGCGCCAGCTCGGCGAGCTGGCCGCCGTTGCAGATGTACTGGTCCTCGAACGCGAGAGCGCGCCCGCGCACGGGCGGGCCCAGCACCGCCTCGACCACCTCCTCGTCGATCGCCGCCAGCTCGACGCGCGCCCCCGGAAAGAAGCGGGCGACGCCGCCGAAACCCTGGTCGATGCTGCGCGCACGTGACGGGCGCGGCGTGAACGGGCGCCGCGCGCCGTTCGTCCGATCGAAACACTCACCGTACACACCGCCGCCCGCGATCGCCCACAGCGCGTCCGAGAGGTGCTGCTTCACGAGCGGGATCTCCGTCTGCACGGCCAGCGCGATGTCCGCCAGCGTCTCGCCGCCGCCGCGGTAGGGCGCGACGCCGGTCAGCACCCAGCCGGGCCGCTTCTGCAGCATCAGACCGCGCGTCCCGTCGATCGGATCGACGATGACGACGATCTCGACGTCTTTCTCGTGCGTCCCAGCGGGCAGTACGCGGCGTCCGTCCTGGCCCAGCCCTTCCGCCACCAGCAGGCACGGCCAGTCGCGCGCCAGCTCCTCGAAGCGCGCGAGCAGCACCGCCTCGGACAGCCGGTCGACGGCGAACAGCGTGTCGCCCGCGTCGTCACCCACGACCGCCGACAGCTCTTCGATCGACTGGCGCTCGCAGGCGGCGACGATCTCGTCGCGGATGGCCTCGTGCACGCCGCGAATACGGGCGAGCAGCGCCTCGGCGTCACGCACGCTGATCATGCCTGCTTGTAGTGCAGAGGGGCCTGCGCGCGCAACTCGGCAGCCTTGGCTTCGGGCGAGGTGTCGGAGACGAAGTTGCCGCCTCCGATCTCCGGCCCCGCGAGGTACTTCAACAAGTGAGGCTGGCGCAGCGGCGGGTGAAACGCGATGTAGAAATGAAAAGCGTCGCGGGCGCCGCCGTCGCGAGAGTGGAATGGCGCTTGGTGCAAGACCTGGACATAAGGGAAGGACATGCGCCACAGGTTGTCGAAGCGGACGGTGACGGCCGAGAGCGCGCCCGCCAGCGATGCCACCTCTGCGTCGTCCAGATCGAAGACGTGCGCGACGCGCCGCTTGGGAACGACGTAGACCTCGTAGGCGTAGCGCGCGAAGTACGGCACGAACGCGATCACGTGCTCGTCCTCGTGCAGCACGCGGCGGCCGTCGTGCTGCTCGGCGCGGATGATGTCCGCCATCAGGCCGCGGCCTGTCTCGCGCTGGTGGCGCTCCGACGCGGCGTGCTCGATGTCGAACGTCTTCCAGACGAACGACGTCGCGTAGATCTGGCCGTGCGGGTGGGGATTCGAGACGCCGACGATCTCGCCCTTGTTCTCGAAGCACAGCACCTGGCGAACCTCGGGGCGCGCGCCCAGCTCGCGCGTCTGGCGGCGCCAAACGTCGACGACGTCGGCGATCGCCGCCGGCGGCATTTCGGCCAGCGTCAGGTCATGGCGCGGCGAGAAACAGACGACGCGGGCCGCGCCGACCGCGGGCTCCGCCCGGTAGAACGACGTCGGCGCCGTGACCTCGCGCGGGGCGTCCGCGCCGACGCACGGGTGGTCGTTGTCGAACACGAACGTCGCGGCGTAGCGCGCGTTCACCGCGCCCGAGACGCGCGCGTTTCCGGGACAAAGGTAACAGCCGGGATCGTACGAGACCGTCGTGGCCGACGGCGCCGCCACGGTGTTGCCCGTCCACGGCCGTTGCTGGCGGTGGGCCGCCACGATCACCCATTCCTCGCGCAGCGGGTGCCAGCGCTGTTCCCAACTGCCGCCGTCGCTCACGTGCGCGCGCTCCCTTTCGCTTTCCAACGCCAGGCGTGCTCGACGATCGTCTCGATGCCGGGGATGCGCGCCTGCCAGCCCAGCACGTCGGCGGCGAGCCGCGGGTCGGCGACGAGCGCCGGCGGGTCGCCGGCGCGGCGGCCGCTCTCGCGCGCGGGGACCTTCTTGCCGCTGACCTTCTCGACCGCCGCGATGACCTCGCGCACCGAGTGCCCGCGGCCCGTGCCGAGGTTGACGAACAGCCGGCTCGCGCCGCCCCGCAGCTTCTCCAGCGCGGCGACGTGCGCGTCGGCCAGGTCCTGCACGTGGATGTAGTCGCGGATCGCCGTTCCGTCGGGCGTCGGGTAGTCGGTGCCGTAGATCTCCAGGCCCTTGCCGCCCAGCGCCGCCTCGATCGCCAGCGGGATGAGGTGCGTCTCGGGATCGTGGTCCTCGCCGATCTCGCCGTCGGGATCGGCGCCGGCCGCGTTGAAGTAGCGCAGCGCCGCGAATCGGATCGGGTAGGCGCGCTGGTACCAGAACAGAGCGCGCTCGATCGCCAGCTTCGTCTCGCCGTACGGGTTGACCGGGCTCTGGGCATGCTGCTCGTCGATCGGCACGCGCGCGGGCTCGCCGTACGTCGCGCACGTCAAGGAGAACACGATGTCGCGCACGCCCACGTCGATCATCGCATCCAGCAGGTTCAGCGTGCCGGCGACGTTGTTGCGGTAGTACTTGCGCGGGTGGACGACGGATTCACCGACGTACGCGTAGGCGGCGAAGTGAACGACAGCAGTCACCTCGTACTGTTCCAGCACGTCCTTGATCAGCGCGCCATCGGCGAGATCGCCCACGACAAGCGGGCCCCACTTGACCGCCCACTTGTGCCCGTAGACGAGGTTGTCGAACACGACCGGCTTCAGCCCGGCCTGAGCGACGCGCTTGGCGGTCTGGCTCCCGATGTAGCCAGCGCCGCCCACTATGAGGATCGACACGACTGGGGGTTACTTCCCGTACCCCGCGGCCTGGATGTTCTTCATGACGAGAAGGTCGGTGGCGTTCGACGGCGAGCCGTTGGTGACCGCGCCTTCGTAGAATGTCCCCCACGAGTTGTTGCTGTTGTCGCCGCCGACGCCGAGGACGATCCCGCCCGCGTTGCCCCACGTCTTGCCGGACGGAATGTTGCCGTCGTAGGCGGTCGTGAGATCCGTCGCGGTCTGCACGTTCGCCATCCTGAGGGCGTACTTCCCGACGGGCGTGTGGAGGATGCCGAGGGCGAAAGGAACCTTCATCGACGGGTTGCTGGGGTTGTTGACCGTCGACGCGCCGGTGCCTCCGGCCCAGACCCCGCCTTCGAAGTCGCCCATGAACCACGGGCCGCTGGGCGCGCCGGTGCCCCAGAAACCGGTTCCGAAGAACAACGTGTTCATGGTGACGTACTGCTTGGGATCGGGCGACACGCTGCCGAAGTCCCAGCAGCATTGCGTGCCATAGTGCGTCCCGTCGGCGAGCTCGTAGATGCCCTGGGCCGTGTTGCCCATCGGCACGCCCTTGGCCTTGACGTTCAGCGGCGTCCGGTACCCTTCGCGCGCCGCCATGTAGAGCGTGTACGTCTTGTGACCGCTGATCATCAGCACGCCCTTGGTCGCGCTCGATTCGAAGTCGTCATTGGCCGCGTACATGCCGCCGTTGCTGAGGCCACCGGGCGCGGAATCGAGATTGTTCCCGTTACCCGACTGGTCGTAGATGAGCGAGAACGTGCAGATGGTCCCGCTGCAGAACGCGTCCTGCACGGACGTGTCGGCGAAGCCGTCTGCCGTCTGCGGAATGTCCTTCAGCATGCCGCCCGAGCCGGTGTTCATGCTCGAGCTCATGTTCCTGACCTGGTACAGCGGCCCGGTGTAGTTCTTCGAGAGCGCCCGGATCGTGCTGTAGGCGGCGCCGCAGGGCGTATTCGCCGCCGCGTAGATGTCGCACGGTCCTTCGACGCGGCCCGAGCCGCCGGTCCCCGTGGTCCCCGCGCTTCCCGTGGTTCCCCCGCTGCCGCCGCGTCCGGCTGTCGCGCCGCCTGCGCCAGTCGTCCCGCCGCGTCCGGCGGTGCCGGTGGTGCCCGCCATTCCGGTCGTACCGCCGCGACCGGCGGTCCCGCTCGTGCCGGCTGGCCCCGCGCCGCCCATACCGCCCGCGCTGCCGGCCGCTCCGGTCGTGCCAGCCATTCCGCCCGCACCGGTCGTGCCCGCCGCGCCCCCCGTGCCGGCCGCACCGCTCGTATTGCTCTGCTGCAGCACGATCGTGCCGCTCGCCGTGAAACCCGAAGGCACTGGGGTGAGCGTCAGCTGGTTGCCCGAGACGCAGTACGCATACTTCGCCGTGCCGTCGAGCGTGAGGGTGTTGCCCGACGTCGCGTGGTTGCCGTTCGTCTGCGGATCCAGGGTCATCCAGCCGATCGAGCCCATGTGATCGACGGTGCCCATGCACGTGCACCCGCCCGTCGCGGCGTTGTCCGTGCAGTTCGCCTCGGTGAAGCCGACGGCCGTGAGCGGCCCGTTGATCCCCTGGCACGTGATGGGGGTGTTCGAAAGGATCTTGCAGCCGGCCTCGAGCTGAATCGTCGCCATCCCGGAGGTCGTCGTGGCGTCCATGTACGTGCCGTTGGCGTTCGCGGTCCAGGTTCCGTTCACGCTGATCGAGCCCGCGATCGACGCGGTCTTGCAGGTGCGCGGATCGAGGCCGACGAGGGAGACGTCCAGCGCCCCGCTCAACGTCAGACACGATGACGTGACGTTCCAGGTCCCGACCACGCTGCCGCCGCAGGGCGTTCCGTTCGGGCAGGAAGGTCCCCCGGTGCCGGCCGTGCCGGTCGTCGTACCCGTCGTGCCGCCGCCGGAGCTGCCCGCGCTGCCCGAAGGGTTACTTCCGGTGACGGTGCACGCGCCCGAGATGAGACCAAGCGCCAGGGCGATCGCCAGCGCGGCCGAGCCGAGATCGAAAGAGCGGTATTTTTCCAAGGGGGTACTCCTGTGGCCTTTTTTTAGGAATCCCCCGCGCTCGCCGTTCGGATCACTTTGTTAACGAAGCGAAAAGGGCGGACGATCCCGTGGTGTCGTGCGCAGCAAATCAGGTGCAAGGGCGTTTGTCGGGAGGCCGCCGATCTTGTCACACGAAGTGATCGCTACTTTCCGTAGCCGGCGGCGACGATGTTGGCCTGGACCGCGTTTTAATCGGCGGGCCCGATCGTAATCAGCGACACCGCGAAGCGCGGCAGGTCGAAATCGACGGCCACCGAACCACCTGTCACGGCGACGGTCGTGTCCGGCCCCAGCGGCGCGGGATCCATCGCCTGCTGCAGCGCCGCGATCTCTGGAGCGGACGAACTGGCCGACATGCCCTGCGCGACCCAGACGGTGTATGCGTCGCCGTGCGCGTCGTCGACGCGCAGGTGCGAGACGCGCACGCTGGAACCGACGCTCGCCGGCACGGCCACCGCCAAGTGCACCGGCGTCGCCGCGGCGGCGACGAGATCATCGTGATAGTTCCACGTCAGAACCTGGATCGCGGCGCCGTTCAGCGTTGCGATGCCGTCGACGTCGGACGCGCCGCGCACGCTGCTCGCGAGGATCTCGTCGAGCGGGCGCGCGCCGCTGCTCGTCAGCGGCAACCGCGTTCCGGCCAGGCGCCCGAGCAACTCGAATGCGCTCATGACCGGAAGATCGATGCCGTTCGTGGCGAGCGCGCGATAGCCCGCGAAGTACGGCGTGCCGGGAAACGCGAACGCCCACGTGAGCACGCCGCCCAGCTTCACGCCCGCCTGCGCCTCGAGATCGAGGGTGTGCTTCATCATCGCGATCTCGTAGGCGCCGTACGCGTTCGAGTTGCGATACGCCCCGCCCGGGATCTCGCTGGCGGGGCAGGCGGCGCAGCCGTCCGGATCCGCCTCCGTGATGTAGATGGGCGTCCGCGCGAACTGCGGGAACGCGGCGACGGCGGCGAACCCCGCGCGGTGGAGACGAAGCTGGTTGCCCAGGTCCATTTGCACGTGGTCGCCGGCGACGCCGACGCCGCCCTTCGCGTGAAACGTCACGAGGTCGAGGCGCGTCCCCGTCTCGTTCGTGACCGCGTTCATGCCCGACGCGCAGTGCTGCAGGAACTGCGTGAGAAAGTCGCCAGCCGGCGCGACGACGGCCGGCCCGCCCAGCGCGGCGCCCGGTATCACGTCATGCAGCGCCGCCTCCGTGTAATCGTAAAGCTTCGCGTAGTCGTCGAAGGTGCCGTGCCAGTAGCCGCTGTCCGGTTCGTTCCACAGCTCCCAGAGCCAGCTCGCCGCGACGTCGGGGTACCGTCCGCTCGCGTGCGTCGCCCAGGCACGCACGAGATCCGCCCACTTCGTGTGGTCGGTCGGGGGATAGAAGCACCCGCCGTTGAGCGCGATGGTGCTCGCATTGCGGTAAGGCGCCGGATGGGTCGAGAGCGCCTCGGGCATGAAGCCGATCTCGACGAGCGGGAATGCGCCCGCGGACGTGATCGTGTCCAGGATCCCGTCGGTGAGCGTCCAGTCGTAGACCGGGTTGCCGGCGGCGTCCTCGCTGTACACGTTCGTCGATCCCCACTTCATCGCCGGCGTGCCGTCGCCGGTGTTGAAGAGGAAGTGATTGCGCACGTGCACGGGCGCGGTGTGCGCGGCGGCGATCGCGCCCAGCAGCGCCGTCCCTTCCGCCGTCGTCGTGTAGTTGATCTCGTCGTAGCCGTGAAACGCCCACACCCGCTCGAGCGGCGTTCCGGCGCCGGTCGCGTCGACCGAGATGGTCACGGTGGCGGGCGCCGGCCCCGACGAGGAGCAGGCGCCGAGCCCGACCGGCAGCGCCAGCAGCGCGGTCCACCCCGCCAGCGGGCGCGCGCTATTGCACCTGGCCGAAGACAGAGACGATGCTGGCTTGGACGTCGGTGTCGGCCTGATCCGACGAGTAGTGGTGGGTCATGACGCCCTCGAACCAGTTCCCTTGCGCGGCGTTGCTGTTGTCGCCTCCGGTGCCGAGACCGATGGCGCCCTCTTTCCGCATCGGATTGTAACGTGAGCTCGGGCGCTTCCCGTCGAACGGTTTGATCAAAGCGCCGGCCGTCGCGTCGCCCTCCTTGATCGCCCAGTGTCCGTTCGGCATGGCCGCGCTGGCCGACTCGCCTTTCACCAGGCCGGTGACGTACCGCCAGGTGGTGATCGGCATGTTGTCGGCGAAGGGGCTCGAGTCGCCGGCCCAAAGCCCGTTCTCGAGGTCGCCCATCACCCAGGGGCCATCGCCCGATCCCTTGTTCCAGATCGTGCACTTTCCGAAGTAGACCGCCTCCATCGTCCCCTCGCCGTTGTCGCTGCTGTTCCGCTCCATGTTCCCGTAGTCGAAGCAGCAATTGCCGTTGAAGAGGTTGCCGGCGATCACCATGTACTCCGTCTCCGCGTCGTCGCAGGTCGCGGTCCCGCACGCCGAGTTGTTCCGGTAGCCGATGCCCGGGACGATGTGGACGCCGTACACCTTCTGGGTCCCGAGCATGATCGGGACGGACTTGGCGTTCGCTTCGTTGTCGGGCGTCGTCTTGGCCATGCCCGCGGGTGCGCTCGTCAGATCGTTTCCCCAGCCCGACTGGTCGTAGATGATCGAGATCGTGCAGCCGTCGACGCCGCAGAAGTTGTCCTGCTCGGCCGAGTTCGCCAGGCCGCCGGCGGCGAGCGGATGGACGTCCTGGAACGTGCCGTCCATCTTCTTGACCCGGTACAGCGGGCCTGCGTATGTCGCGTAGAGCGCGCGCACCATGCTGTGGGCCGCCACGCACGGTCCACCGTCCTCGGCGAAGATGTCACAGGGGCCCTTGATGGCCCCCGCCGGCGGCGCCGCCGGCGGCGTGGCCGTCTTTCCCTCGCAGATGTCGGAGGGTTTGCATGCGGGGGCGCCGGACGACACCGTACAGCCCCACGACCCAACACCAGCAACCACGACGATCAACATACCGTTCCAGAAAGTTCCAGTTCTCATCCAGAAATATCCTCCGTACGCGCGAGTGGACGAGGGGTTTGTCCCGAGGCGCGCTTTCTTGTTACGGCGGCACTCTCGATTCCGCAGAAGCGGCGTCGAATACGTAATTCCGTGACAAGGACACGCGCGAGCCGACAAGACGCCTCGGAGGTTTCATGCAGAGCGGACTTGTCGATTTGAATCGGGAACCCTCGAAGGGTTCCCGAACCCTCCCGCGATGGTGCGCGCCGAGCAAAGCTCGGCGACTCCCCACGCGCCTATTCTTCAACGCGATCGCGCTCGCCTCGATGGCGGCGGCGGGCTGCAGCAGCGGCGGCGGAAGCGGGGGCACGGGCGGCACTTCGAGCGGCGGCGGGACGGGCGG
>DATMZL010000485.1:0-8560 GCA_035607075.1 Polyangia bacterium | reverse complement strand
CGCCGGGTCGTCGGTGCGCGGCGCGCCCGTCGCTGTCTCGGCGGTCGCGATCTCGGCGATCGGCAGATCCAGGCAGCGGGCGCGGGTGGCGGCCGGCAGATCGGCGCACGCGAACGCCGCGTAGCCCGCGGTGAACTTCCGGTACAGCAAGCGCGCCCGCACGCGCGCCGTTCCCTTCGGCACGTCGTAGCGCACCACCTGCGGGTCCGACGGCGTCAGCGCGGCGTCGAACGCCATGCCGCGCTGGTGCTGCGGATCGCGCTTCGTCAGCGGCGCGCCGCGTTCATCTACGGGCTGCGCACGCACCAGGTGCGCTTCGCCGTCGAGCGCGCCGTCGCGCGCCCGCCCGCCCGACATCGCGATCGCCTTGCCGGCGGCGTCGAACGCCGTCACCTCCAGCCACACCTCGTTCGAGTCCATCGTCCCGCCCGGGAAGCGGTGGCCGACGCCGCGCGCGCGCATCAGCGCGTCGACGCGCGCCGGACCGGACCACAGCAGCGCCAGCGACGCGCGCCCGCGCAGGTTCTCGAGCGTGCGTCGCTCCTGCTCGGCGTCGCCGCGCAGGTGCGGCAGCGCCGTATTCGCGCCCAGGAACCGGTGCGAGCGCACCATTCCGTTCTTGGCGCCCGCGTCGCCCAGCACCGCCGCCTCGAGCGGCATGTGGCAGTCCTGGCAGAGCTTCGCCTTGTCGGGCCTGTAGACCGAGCCGGCGCCGTTGCCTGACACGGCGCTGATGTGCCACGCGTCGTAGTCGTTCTGGCCGCGCAGCCAGCGCTCGCCCGCCGTGACGTCGGTGCCGAGGCCGACCTTGTGGCAGGCGGCGCAGAACACCGCCTGCGACATCAACGCCGGCCGCAGCCGCCCGCCGTGCACGCCCTTCGCCGTCGGCACCGGACGAAGGTCCGCCTCGTAGCGGCCGTTGCCCTCGCGATCGACGTGTGCGATCGAATGGCAGACCAGGCAGGTGACGCCCGCCTGCGCAGCGCGCGTCCCGCGGTCGATGTCCGGGCGATCCATCGCGCCGGTCGCGACGAGGAAGGGTTCGTGGCAGTTGCCGCAGAAGCGCGATGCGACCGCACCCTTCTCGGCGCGGAAGGCGTCGGTCGCGACGCGGTAGTACGGGTTGTTGAACGACGAGAAGCGGTGCGCGGACGACGCCCACTGCGCGGCGACGTCCTTGTGACAGCCGATGCAGTCGCCGCTGCCGACGGGCGCGCCCGCGTAGAAGCCCTGGCGCGCGACTTCGGCGGCGACCTCCGCGTTGCTCGGCCCTTCCTCGATGCCGAGCGCGACGCCGACGTCGCGGCCATGCGGATCGAAGCGCGGCAACGCGCCCGGCGACGACCCGCGCGCGATCAGCGCGACGCCCGCAGCGACCATCGCGGCGCTCACGCTCCAAACCCAACGGGCCTCGGCGCGGTTCATCGTGGGGCCGCCTTTCGCCGCTGCGGCTTGCCGGCGATGCCGAGCAGCGGCACCGGCGAGCGCACCTCATCGCGCAGCACCACCTTCCCGCGCGGCGCCGTCGCGAGCCCCTTCGCCGCCGTCGGTGCCGAGTACCCGAATGGATCGCCGGGCGGCCCGCTCCACTGGTCGTACTGCGGATATTTGCACGCGACCGGTTTGTCCCAGTAATGGCGGATGATGTACCGGCCCTGGAAGTTGTTCGTACCGTCGGCGGTCTGGCTGACGGTGGCGCCTTCATCGCCGTTGGTGCCGTTCCACTTGGCGCGCCCGCCCATCGCCGGCTTCGCCTCGCGGAAGATCAGATCCTCCGACAGCGTCTCCTTGCTGTAGCGCGTGTGCAGGCGGGTCAGCACCCAGGAGATGTACGGCGATCGCGTCTCCGCGCTCGCGAGGATGTCGAGGCCCAGCGTCGACAGATCCTGCGGCGACAGGGGCGGCGTCGGACAGGGATCGCACCCGTTCGTCTGCCAGGCGTACTCCGTGACGACGACCTTGCGTCCCATCTTCTCGACGGTGGCGTCGAACAGCTCGGCGAAGAACGCGGGGAAGTTCTTGCGCACGCCGTCGGCGACCTCGAGGTTCGTCGGGATGAAGGTGTTCGCGTAGTTGGCGACCTCGAAGCGCGACGTCGGGTGGATGACGTAGACGATCAGGTCCTGCTTGCCGCCGGCGTTCAGCAGGCCGAGGCGCACGGGCAGCCGCAGCTCGTTCGAATCGAACGCGAAGCGCAGCGGCGACAGCTGCACCGCGCCCTGTGCGTCGCGCTTTACTTTTCGGATGTCGACGCGCGCGACGAAGAACTTCGATTTGTCGCGCACGTAAGGCGCGAGCGCGTCGGCCGCGCCTTGCGGGATGTTGTATTTCTCCTGGCGCAGCCAGGTCTCGAGGCCCGACGACTCGCGTGCCGACAGGATGACGATCTGGTACTCGCCGGCGACGAACTGCGCCTCGATCGTGACCCCCAGATCGCCGGGCTTCCCCTTCTTGCCGCCCCCGCCCGCGCCCCTCCCGACGAGGCCCAGGCCGCCGACTCCGTACGCGGACCCCTGCGACGCGCACGGATCCTGCTCCCAGTACTCGACCAGCCGCGGCGCCGACAGCGAGTCGACGCGATCGAAGACGTCGGCGGGCAGGGTCTTCACGTCGCGCTTGTGCAACACAACCGGCACGGGCACGACCATCGCGAAGTTCTCGGGCGGTCCCTGGTAGTTGTTCGACATCGTCATGACCGTGCGGTTGCCCTTGCGCATCAGCACGACCTGCGACGCGTTGTTGGTCAGCTTCGCGTCGCTGCCCGCCACGAAGAAACCGCAGAACGCGTGCGCGCGCCCCGGCGCCGTCGCGATCGCCGCGCCGGCGACCGCCGCGATTGCCACCGACGCGCGCAGCGAACCGATCACTTGGACCCTTGGTGCCGCCGGTGAGGCGGCTTGCCCGCGATGCCGAGCAACGGCACCGGCGAGCGGACCTCCGCCCTCAGCACGACCTTGCCACGCGGCGCTGTCGCGAGGCCCTTCGCCGCCGTCGGCGCCGGCTGCCCGTTCGGGTTGCCCGGCGGTCCGCCCCACTGGTCGTACTCCGGATCCTTGCAGGCGACTGGCCCCGTCCAGTAGTGGCGGATGATGTAGCGTCCCTGAAAGTTGTTGATGCCGCCGTCCGCGGTCTGGCTGACGGTGGCGCCCTCGTCGCCGTTGGTGCCGTTCCAGTTGGCGCGTCCACCCATCGCCGGCTTCGCCTCGCGGAAGATCAGATCCTCCGACAGCGTCTCCTTGCTGTAGCGCGTGTGCAGGCGCGTGAGCACCCACGACGCGCCGCCGCCGAAGA
The DNA here is from genome assembly GCA_035607075.1 of Polyangia bacterium. Taxonomy (GTDB): domain Bacteria; phylum Myxococcota_A; class Polyangia; order Fen-1088; family Fen-1088; genus JADGRB01. The sequence goes on along the minus strand of DATMZL010000485.1, from coordinate 5,269 downwards.
ACGGGCGGCCCATCGGGCGGCGATTCTGCGGCGGCGCGTTCGGCGGTCCACCTCCCGGCGGCACGGCGACGCCGATGCCTTCGAGAACGTCGAGGCCCAGCGTCGCGAGATCGCTGTCCGACAGCGGCGGCGTCGGGCACGGGTCGCAGCCGGTCGTCTGCCACGCATACTCCGTGACGACGACCTTGCGGCCCATCTTCTCGACGGTGGCGTCGAACAGTTCGGCGAAGAAGGCCGGGAAGTTGTTGCGCACGCCGTCGGCGACCTCGAGGTTCGTCGGGATGAACGTGTTCGCGTAGTTCGCCACCTCGAAGCGCGCGGTCGGGTGGATGACGTAGACGATCAGATCTTGCTTGCCGCCCGCGTTCAGCAGGCCGAGGCGCACCGGCAGCCGCAATTCGTTCGCATCGAACGCGAAGCGCAGCGGCGACAGCTGCACGACGCCCTGGGCATCGCGCCTTACTTTTCGGATGTCGACGCGGGCGACGAAGAACTTCGACTTGTCGCGGATGTAGGGCGCCAGCGCTTCGGACGCGCCCTGCGGGATGTTGTATTTCTCGCGGCGCAGCCAGGTCTCGAGGCCCGACGAGTCGGTCGCCGACAAGATCAGGATCTGGTATTCGCCGGAGACGAACTGGGCTTCGATCTTCACGCCCAGATCATCGAGGGCCTCGGCCCGGCTGGCGGGAGCCGCCGCCGCGACGGCGCTCTTCTTCCCTTTCATCTTGTACACGCGCTGCGGCTGGCAGGGGTCCTGCTCCCAGTACTCGACCAGGCGCGGCGCCGACAGCGAGTCGACGCGATCGAACACGTCGGCGGGCAGCGTCTTGACGTCTTCCTTGTGCAGCACGACGGGCACGGGCACGACCATGGCGAAGTTCTCCGGCGGTCCCTGATAGTTGTTCGACATCGTCATGACCGTTCGGTTCCCTTTGCGCATCAACACGACCTGTGACGCGTTGTTGGTCAGCTTCGCGTTGCTGCCCGCCACGAAGAATCCGCAAAACGCCTGCGCGGGCCCCGACATCCCCGCGACCAACGCGGACGCGACGGCTCCCGCTACCAGACACCGAACTGCCGACATGGTTCCTCCTCGCTGAATGGTGTTTCGATCAACCGTCCGTCACTTCGTCTTCGTGTTTGTGGCGCGTCGTTGCGGCGGCTTGCCCGCGATCCCCAGCAGTGGCACGGGCGAGCGCACCTCGTTCTTCAGAACGATTTTTCCGCGCGGCGCCGTCGCCAGGCCCTTGGCAGCCGTCGGCGCCGGGATGCCGCCGTACGGGTTGCCAGGCGGCCCGCCCCAGGCGTCGAACTTGGGATCCTTGCAGGTGACCGGTCCCGTCCAGTAGTGGCGGATGATGTAGCGCCCCTGGAAGTTGTTGATGCCGCCGTCGGCCGTCGCGCTCACGCTGGCGCCCTCGTCGCCGTTGGTGCCGTTCCAGTTGGCGCGCCCGCCCATCACCGGTTTCGCCTGACGGAAGATCAGATCTTCCGACAGCGTCTCCTTGCTGTAACGCGCGTGGAGGCGCGTCAGTACCCACGACGGCGGCGTGCCGTAGAACGGCTTCGGCGCTGCTTGCGCGCGCTCGCGCGCGGCGACGGACGGCTTGGTGCTGCCGGAGGGCGACGGCGCCGGTCCGGCGACGCCGATTCCCTCGATGACGTCCAGGCCCAGCGTCACCAGGTCGTCGAGCTCCAGCGGCGGCGTCGGGCACGGGTCGCAGTTGGTCGTCTGCCAGGCGTACTCGGTGACGACGACCCGGCGCCCCATCTTCTCGACGGTGGCGTCGAACAGCTCGGCGAAGAACGCGGGGAAGTTGTTGCGGACGCCGTCGGCGACTTCCAGGTTCGTCGGGATGAACGTGTTCGCGTAGTTCGCGACCTCGAAGCGCGAATCCGGATGGATCACGTAGACGATCAGGTCCTGCTTCCCGCCCGCGTTCAGCAAGCCGAGCCGCACCGGCAGGCGCAGTTCGTTGGCGTCGAAGTGGAAGCGCAGCGGCGATAGCTGCACGACACCCTGCGTGTCGCGTTTCACCTTCCGGATGTCGACGCGGGCGACGAAGAACTTCGATTTGTCACGGATGTAGGGCGCCAGCGCGCCGGCCGCGCCCTGCGGGATGTTGTACTTCTCCTGGCGCAGCCAGGTCTCCAGTCCACCCGAGTCCTTCGCCGACAGGATCACGACCTCGTACTCGCCCGTGACGAACTTCGCCTCGACCTTCACGCCGAGGTCCCGGCTGCTCTTGCGCGTGTCGTCGCCTTCCTCCGCCACCGCCGAGAACGCCGGGGTGGGCATCGGCGGCGGCATCGGCGGCGCGCACGGGTCCTGCTCCCAGTACTCCACCAGGCGCGGCGCCGACAGCGAGTCGACGCGATCGAAGACGTCGGCGGGCAGCGTCCGGACGTTCTCCTTCTGGAGGACGACCGGCACGGGCACGACCATCGCGAAGTTCTCGGGCGGTCCCTGGTAGTTGTTCGACATCGTCATGACGGTACGGTTGCCCTTCCGCATCAGCACGACCTGCGACGCGTTGTTGGTCAGCTTCGCGTCGCTGCCCGCGACGAAGAAGCCGCAGAACGCGCGCGCCGACCGCGCCGGCCACGTGAGGTACACGACCGCCACCGCCAGCACCCCGACGACGAATCGATTGGACATGCCGCCTCCTGTGTTCAGTCGAGGCAGCCTGAGACGCGCACGCCGCCCGAAGGATCTCCAGGGGCAGGATATCCTGGAAGCTACAGCTTCGTCATCAGCGAGCCGGTCTGCCGGATGTCGCCTGACGACGCGCCGACCATCACGCTGACCATCCCCGATTCCAATGCGAACTGCTGCTTGGCCGTGTCCCAGTACGTGAGCGCCTCGCCGGCCAGCGGGAACGTCACCGTCTGCGTTTCGCCGGCCGCCAGGTGGATGCGCTTGAACCCGCGCAGCTGCTTGGTCGGGCGCACGATCGCGCTGTCCGGATAGCCGACGTACATCTGGACGACCTCGTCGCCGTCGCGCGTCCCGGTGTTCTTCACGTCGACGGTGACCGTCGTCGAATCGCACAGCGCCAGATTCGTGGCGCCGACCTGCAGGTTCGCGTAGTCGAACGTCGTGAACGACAGCCCGTGCCCGAACGGGTAAAGCGGCGCGCCGGTGAAGTACTGGTACGTCAGGCCCTTCCCGGCGCGGATGTCGTACTGGAACATGTCGGTCGGCAGATCCGCGTCGCTGGCGTACCAGGTCATCGCGGTGCGGCCGGCCGGGTTGTAGTCGCCGAAGATCACGTCCGCGATCGCGGTGCCGATCTCCTGACCCGAGTTGGCGATGTGGACGATCGCAGGCGCGTTGTCGGCGATCCAGCCGAGCGCCTGCGGGTAGCTGGATTCCATCACGACGATCGTGTTCGGGTTCGCGGCGAATACCTGCTGGGCCAGCGTGATCTGCGCGGGCTCGACGGCGATGTGCTTGCGGTCGATCGCCTCGCGGCCCTCGTATTCCGAGTCGCAGACGTTCCAGGGCTCGTTGTCGGCGCAGTACGGGTGGTTGCCGAGCGCGAGGATCACCAGGCTGGCGCCCGTCGCCGCCGCGACCTCGGCGGCCGCGTCCGTGTCGGAGGCGGTCGTGATGGTGACGCCGGTGCCGGCGAACTTCGCGCGGATGCCGTCGGTTATCGTGATCTTGTAGGGCGGGTTGCCGCCGTACCAGTCGCGCACGATGTTGTTGGCGCGCGGGCCGACGACGGCGATGCTTGTCAGCCCGTCCTTCGCCAGCGGCAGCTTGTTGTTCTGGTTCTTCAGCAGCACGACGGTCTTGCGCGTGACGTCCAGCGCGGTCTGCACCGCCGCCTGCTGCGTCCAGGGCGCCTCGTCGCCCTTGATGCGCTTGCCGGGAACGCGGTCGGCCGGATCGAAGTCGCCGACGCGGAAGCGGACGCGCAGGTTGCCGCGCAGGGCGGCGTCGATGTCGTCGATCGACATCAGGTTCATCGCGTAGGCCTTCGTGACGTTGTCGCGGAAGCCCGTCTGGTCCTGCAGCACCAGCGGCGTGCCGGCCTTGACGATCGCCGCGATCGCCGTCGGCAGATCGGGGTAGTCCTGCTGATCGCTGACCAGCGTGTTCGGCACCCACGCGTCGGTGGACAGCACGCCGTCGAATCCCCATTCGCCGATCACCAGCGACTTCAGCAGCGACGACGTCGCGGACGGTTCGTTGTTGACCTTGTTGTAGGCCTCCATGATCCCCTGCGCGTGCGACACGCGGATCGCGTGCTCGAACGGGACGGCGTAGTACTCGCGCAGGTTGCGCTCGTCGAAGTTCGACGAGCTGGTGTTGCGCATGGTCTCGTTGTTGTTGGCCAGCCAGTGCTTCAGCGTCGACGCTGCCATGAGGTAGGTCGGATCGTCGCCGTGCAGGCCGGCCATGTAGCCTTCCGACAGCTTGCTGACCAGGTACGGATCCTCGCCCGACGATTCCTCGGTGCGGCCCCAGCGCGGATCGCGCCCGAGATCGACCAGCGGCGCGCGCAGCACGACGCCGACGCCGCGACCCTGGACGTTCACGCCGCGCATGGCGTTGTAGACGCGCGCCTCGTAGGCGGTCGTCGCGCCGACGGTCTTCATCGCGTCGGGATCCCACGACTCGGCGAGACCGGACGTTTGCGGGAACTGCGTGCCGACCAAGTAAAGAACGTTACTTGTCCCGTCGCTTGCCCAGCCCACGCCGTGCAGACCTTCGGTGAACGTGGTGAAGGCGGGAACGCCCAGGCGATCGATCGGGAACTGGTACTCGCTCATGAGGCCCAGCTTTTCGTCGGGCGTCATCTGCGCCAGCAGGTCCGTGATGCGGTCTTCGATCGGCGCGCAGGGATCCTGAAACTTGTACGAATAATCCGAAGGATTACTGGTGCATGCGGGCGGGGCGGGAGGCGCGGTTCCGCCCGATCCCGGGCACAGCGGCATGCCCGTGCTGCCACCCTTGCCCGCCATGCCGGACGGTTTGCCACCGCCGCCGCCGCACCCGCCGAGTGAGCCAAGCAAGAGAAGCGATGCAACTAGTCCTGCGTACTTCATGGGCCGGGACCTTAGCACCCGTTCCACGCGCGGCGGATCATTAAGTTAGACAGATTTACTAAGTCGAAAGGCGCGGCTAGAGTGCCGCTTTCCCTTCGCTTGGAGAGGTAACCATGCGCAGCGTCGTTTCTCTTTTTGCTGGTTCATTGCTCGTTGTCGCGGTCGCGGTCGCGGGTTGCAGCGGCGGCGGCGGCGGTTCGGGAACGGGCGC